>NZ_JBHWBS010000075.1:0-38852 GCF_042735655.1 Streptomyces sp. NPDC059567
CCCGCAGCCGCGCCCTGCCGCGCGCTCGCGGGGCCGCTGGGGGCCCGCGGGGCGGGGCGGGCCCCCCGCCCCCGCCGCGCGGGCGGCGGCCCCCCCCCCCCCCCCCTCGTCCGGTCAGCGACCGGCCCTTGGCTCGTCGTGGATGCGAGGTGTCAGCGGTCCTCGTCTACTGCCTTGGCCGGCACGTCGGTGAGCCGGTCCGTCTCATCCTGTATTTCCGCGGCGATCTTCTTGAGTTCCGGCTCGAACTTGCGCCCGTGGTGGGCGCAGAAGAGCAAGTCACCGCCGCTGGTCAGGACGACGCGCACGTACGCCTGGGCGCCGCAGCGGTCGCAGCGGTCAGCGGCCGTCAGGGGGCTCGCGGGGGTCAGAACAGTAGTCACGTCGCCTCTTCTCTAGCTCGACGAGCTGTCGTACCAGGGTCAACATCCAACCAGGCCGAAAACGTTCCCGCTCGTGGCTTTTCCTCGAAACTTCTTCCCGAGGTGGCTGTCTGCTGCCGGTTGGCGGCGAATGAGCCGTATTGCGTCGCTCTACGGATTTCGCATTGCTTGTCTCGGTTCGTCCTCCCGGCTGGGTTGCCGGTTGTTCATGAGGACGTGCCCGGAGCCTAAATGGTTCATGCCTCGAAGGGAACGTGATGTTCACGTCACCCCTTCGAGGGATCGAACACTCATGCGACTCTGCACTAGCATGAGAAATCAGGAGGGTGGCGTGACAACGGCTCTACCAGGCATCGGTACCCTCAGACCGGTGAACGACGCCGGGCCTTACCCCACCGGGCCACTTTTCAAATTCAGCGAGGAGCGAACCGCGTGACCGCCGAAACGTCCGTGCCTTCCAGTGCGCTGCTGACCGCAGACCGTGACGGTTCCAACTACACCGCGCGGCACCTGCTCGTACTCGAAGGGCTCGAAGCGGTCCGCAAGCGCCCCGGCATGTACATCGGGTCCACCGACAGCCGCGGCCTGATGCACTGCATCTGGGAGATCATCGACAACTCGGTCGACGAGGCCCTCGGCGGCTACTGCGACCGCATCGACGTGATCCTCCACGACGACGGCTCCGTCGAGGTGCAGGACAACGGCCGGGGCATCCCGGTCGACGTCGAGCCCAAGACCGGGCTCTCCGGCGTCGAGGTCGTCATGACGAAGCTGCATGCCGGCGGAAAGTTCGGCGGCGGCTCGTACGCGGCCTCCGGCGGTCTGCACGGCGTGGGCGCCTCCGTGGTGAACGCGCTGTCGGCCCGGCTCGACGTCGAGGTCGACCGGAACAGCGCCACGCACTCGATCAGCTTCCGTCGCGGTGTCCCCGGCATCTTCACCGAGCAGGGCCCCGACAGCCCCTTCGACCCCGCCAACGGGCTACTGAAGGGCAAGCGCGTCCCGAAGACCCGCACCGGCACCCGCGTGCGGTACTGGGCCGACCGCCAGATCTTCCTCAAGGACGCCAAGCTCTCCCTGGAGACGCTCCACCAGCGCGCCCGCCAGACCGCCTTCCTGGTGCCCGGCCTGACCATCGTGGTCCGCGACGAGCGCGACCTGGACGGCGTGGGCAAGAGCGAGGAGACCTTCCGCTTCGACGGCGGCATCAGCGAGTTCTGCGAGTTCCTCGCGCAGGACAAGGCCGTCTGCGACGTCCAGCGGCTGACGGGCACGGGCACCTTCAAGGAGACCGTCCCGGTCCTCGACGACCGCGGCCACATGACCCCCACAGAGGTCACCCGTGAGCTGGGCGTCGACGTCGCCCTGCGCTGGGGCACCGGCTACGACAGCACGGTCAAGTCCTTCGTCAACATCATCGCCACGCCCAAGGGCGGCACCCATGTCTCCGGCTTCGAGCAGGCCATCACCAAGACGGTGAACGAGGTCCTGCGCTCCGCCAAGATGCTGCGCGTCGCCGAGGACGACATCGTCAAGGACGACGCCCTGGAGGGGCTCACGGCCGTCGTGACGGTCCGGCTCGCCGAGCCGCAGTTCGAGGGCCAGACCAAGGAGGTGCTCGGCACCTCGGCCGCCCGTCGGATCGTCGCCAACGTGATCGCCAGGGAGCTCAAGGCCTTCCTCACGTCCACCAAGCGTGATGCCAAGGCCCAGGCCCGGGCCGTCCTCGACAAGACCGTGGCGGCCGCCAGGACCCGGATCGCCGCCCGCCAGCACAAGGACGCGCAGCGCCGTAAGACCGCGCTGGAGTCCTCCTCGCTCCCGGCGAAGCTCGCCGACTGCCGCAGCGACGACGTGGAGCGCAGCGAGCTCTTCATCGTCGAGGGAGACTCCGCGCTCGGCACCGCCAAGCTCGCCCGCAACAGCGAGTTCCAGGCCCTGCTGCCGATCCGGGGCAAGATCCTCAACGTCCAGAAGTCCTCCGTCTCGGACATGCTCAAGAACGCCGAGTGCGGAGCGATCATCCAGGTCATAGGAGCCGGCTCGGGCCGCACCTTCGACATCGACGCCGCCCGGTACGGCAAGGTCATCATGATGACCGACGCCGACGTCGACGGCTCCCACATCCGCACGCTGCTGCTGACCCTCTTCCAGCGCTACATGCGGCCCATGGTCGAGCAGGGCCGCGTCTTCGCCGCCGTGCCGCCGCTGCACCGCGTCGAGCTCGTCCAGCCCAAGAAGGGCCAGGACAAGTACGTCTACACGTACTCGGACAACGAGCTGCGCCAGACGCTGCTCGAGTTCCAGCGCAAGGGCGTCCGCTACAAGGACGCGATCCAGCGCTACAAGGGTCTCGGCGAGATGGACGCCGACCAGCTGGCGGAGACGACCATGGACCCGCGGCACCGGACCCTGCGCCGGATCAACATCGGCGACCTGGAGTCGGCCGAGCACGTCTTCGATCTGCTGATGGGCAACGACGTGGCTCCCCGCAAGGAGTTCATCACCAGCTCCGCGGCGACGCTCGACCGCTCGCGGATCGACGCCTAGCCCGGCGCGTCCGGCCGACCCTCCACCCAGGGGTGGAGCCGCCGAGTTCCACCCCTGAGGCGATCACGGACGCGTCTTCCCTCCGTAGCATCGAAGCGACGGAGGGGGACGGACATGTACGGCGGCAGGACGACCAGGCGATGGCTCGTGTGGCCCGCGCCCGAGGCGCTGACCCGGGTCGGTGTGCCACGCGGCCGCCTCGTGATCGACGGCCTGCTGCTCACCGCGATCTGCTCGTGGATCGTGGTGAGCGCGTACGGCTCGGGAGCCTTCCCCGGCTGGTACGGGGTCCTGCCCCCGCTCGGCCTCGCCCTCTGCGTGGCCGCGGTCGTCGCCTATCACGCGACGACCCTCGCCCATCAGCTCGCGCGGTCGCTCGGGCTGCTCACCCTCGTCGCGGCGGTCGGGCTCGGCGCCCACGCCGCCGGAGCCGATGTCTCCGCGACGCTGGTCTGGATCGTCGTCTCGGTCACGGCGATGGAGCGACTCCCGCTGCTCGTCGCCCTGGTCACCGTGCTGGTCCTCGCCGGAGGCTTCGTCGACGCGGACGAGACCGGGTTCCTGGGTGCCGGAGTGACCACGGCCGCCGTGCTGCTCACCGGGTACTCCCTCCGGCTGGACGCCCAGGCCCGCAGCGCCGGGTTCCGGCTGCTGGCGCAGGAGCGGGCGGCCCGGGAGGCGGAGGCGGCCTCCGCGGCCTTGACCGAGCGGGCCAGGATCGCCCGGGAGATCCATGACGTGCTGGCGCACAGCCTCTCCGCGCAAATGGTTCACCTGGAGGCCGCGCGCCTGCAGATAGAGGCCGGCGCCCGGCGGGAGGACGTCCTCGAGCGGGTGGCCGCCGCCCGCTCCATGGCCCGCGAGGGACTCGCCGAGACCCGGCACGCACTCTCCGCACTGCGCGGCGACATGGTGCCCGTCGAGGAGTATCTGCGGGAGCTGGCCCGCGGGGACCGGGCCGAGGTCGAGGTGGTCGGTGAGCGCAGGCCCCTGCCGGCGGAGGCCTCACAGGCGGTACGGAGAGTGGCCCAGGAGGCCCTCACGAACGTACGCAAGCATGCGCCGGGGGCCAGGACGCGGCTCCGGCTCGCCTACGGGACGGGGGAGATCGCCCTGGAGATACGGGACTCGGGTGCGGCCGGTGATGCCGAGGGCGCGGGGCTGCGCGGTTCGGGCTCCGGTTACGGCCTCCTCGGTATGAGGGAGCGCGCCGAGCTCCTGGGCGGCACGCTGGAGGCCGGTCCCGAGGACGAAGGGTTCGCGGTGCGGCTGAGGGTGCCGGCATGAGCGGTCGGAACGCGCAGCACGACAACGGCCGGGTCGCGCGTGTGATCGTGGCCGACGACCAGTCCATGGTGCGCGAGGGCATCGTGCTCGTGCTCGGACTGCTGCCCGGCATCGAGGTCGTCGGAGCCGCCAGGGACGGCGAGGAAGCCGTCGCGCTGACCGCGGAACTCGCCCCCGATGTGGTGCTGATGGACCTTCGGATGCCGCGGTGCGACGGCGTGGAGGCGACCCGGCGCATCCGCTCCGAGCACCCGGACACCGAAGTCGTCGTACTGACCACCTATGCCGACGACGACTCGCTCTTCCCGGCACTGCGCGCCGGGGCCCGCGGCTATCTCACCAAGGACGCGGGCGGCGAGGAGATCGTACGGGCCGTCCATGACGTGCTCGACGGACGGGCCGGGCTGGCGCCCGCCGTCCAACGGAGGCTTCTGGAACAGCTGATGGCCCAGCCTCAGGGGCGTTCACCGTTCCGGGGAGGCCCCGCCGAGGCGGCGCAGGGCGGATGGCGCGGGCCGCAGCACGGGGAGTCAGGACCCGACGGACTCACCGAGCGCGAGGCCGAGGTGCTCGGCCTGGTCGCGGACGGACTCTCCAACCAGGAGGTCGCCCGCCGGCTGGGCATCTCCACGGCGACCGTCAAGACGCACATCAACAATCTCTTCGCCAAGATCGGCGTGCGTGACCGGGTGCAGGCCGTCCGGTACGCATATCAGCACGGGCTCGTCGCCCCACCTGGCGAGACCATCACCTGATGGGGTGAAGAGCGGGAGGAGAAGAGTCCTGGATCTTCCCGCTCTGTCCATCCTTGGGCACGCGGCCGAAACGGTTCGCTGACAAGGAGAGTTCACCGGTGGAGAAGCACGAAGGGCCGGGCCTCCCGGCAGTGCGGATCGACGACCCCTGGTACGACGCACTGGCCGCCGGTTGGGGTGAGGCGGCCGAGACCGAGACGCCGGCCGGCGCCCCGGCGCACAACGCGCCGGCGGACGGAGCCGTTCCGCGACAGCAGCCGGCCCACAGCGCTGCCGACATCTACCTGGCGGTCCAGCGCAGCCCCGCCTTCCAGGAAGTGCGCAGCCGCTACCGGCGGTTCGTGATCCCCGCCGCCCTCGGCTTCCTCCTCTGGTACCTCGCCTATGTCGTGGCGGCGACCGTGGCGCCCGGACTGATGGCCCGGCCCGTCGCCGGCGCGGTGAATGTGGCGATGATCGCCGGACTCGGCCAGTTCCTCACCACCTTCCTGCTGACCTGGGCCTATGCCCGGCACGCCCGGCTGCGCCGGGACCGGGCGGCGCTGGAACTGCGCTGGACCGTGTACGACGAAACGCGCGCGCAGGAGATGACGCGAGGGGGCCTGCGGTGACCGACGACCATCAGACGCTCGCACTGCTGCTGTTCAGCGCGTTCATCGCGGTGACGCTGGGGATCACCACCTGGGTGAGCCGCAACCGGCACGGCTCCGCGGAGGAGTTCTACGCAGGCGGACGGCTGTTCTCCCCCATGGAGAACGGTTTCGCCATCGCCGGCGACTACATGTCCGCCGCGTCCTTCCTCGGCATCTCGGGCCTCATCGCGCTCTTCGGCTACGACGGGATGCTGTACTCCGTCGGCTTCCTCGTCGCCTGGCTGGTCGTGCTCCTCCTGGTCGCCGAACTGGTACGCAACTGCGGTCGGTTCACGCTCGCCGACGTCGTCGCCGCCAGGATGGCGGAGCGCCCCGTCAGGATCGCCGCCGGAACGTCCTCCGTCACCGTCTCCGTGCTCTACCTGGTGGCCCAGATGGTGGGAGCCGGCAGCCTGGTCGCGCTCCTCCTCGGCGGCACGAGCGAGGCGGCCCGGTCCTGGACCGTGATCGGCGTCGGCGCCCTGATGGTCATCTACGTGTCGCTGGGCGGGATGCGCGCGACCACCTGGATCCAGATCGTCAAGGCGGTGCTCCTCATGGCCGGCACGATCGCCCTCACGGTGCTCGTCCTGCTGCGCTTCCACGGCGACTTCAACCAGCTGCTCACCGCCGCCGCCGAGCGCAGCGGGCACGGACGGGACTTCCTCGCACCGGGGCTGCGCTACGGCGGAGAGTGGACCGCGCGCCTCGACTTCATCAGCCTCGGCATCGCGCTCGTCCTGGGCACCGCGGGCCTGCCGCACATCCTCTCCCGCTTCTACACCGTGCCCACCGCGCGGGCGGCCCGCCGTTCGGTCGTCTGGGCCATCGGCCTCATCGGCGGCTTCTATCTGATGACGATCGTCCTCGGCTTCGGCGCGGCCGCGATCATCGGCCCCGACGCCGTCCGCGCCTCCAACGCCGCCGGGAACACCGCCGTGCCGCTCCTGGCGCTCGACCTCGGCGGGGGAGCGGGTTCGACCGGCGGCACCGTGCTCTTCGCGATCGTCGCAGCCATCGCCTTCGCCACCATCCTGGCCGTCGTCGCCGGCATCACGCTCGCCTCCTCCGCCTCCGTGGCCCACGATCTGTACGCCTCGCTGCGCCGCCGCAACGCGCATGCGAAGCAGTACAGCGAGGTGACAGTGGCCCGCCTGGCCGCCGCCGGGATCGGGGTGGCCGCGATCGGCCTCGGACTGCTCGCCCGGGACCTCAACGTGGCGTTCCTGGTCGGACTCGCCTTCGCGGTCGCCGCCTCCGCCAACCTCCCCGTGCTCCTCTACTCGCTCTTCTGGCGGAAGTTCACCACGCGGGGCGCCGTGTGGTCGGTGTACGGAGGGCTGATCCCGGCCGTCCTGCTGGTCGTGCTCTCGCCGGTCGTCTCCGGCAGTCCCGACGCGCTCTTCCCGGGCGTCGACTTCCATGTCTTCCCGCTCCAGAACCCGGGCGTGGTCTCCATCCCGCTCGGCTTCCTGGCCGGCTGGATCGGCACGGTCACCTCCTCCGAGCCGCCGGACGCGGCCAAGCACGCGGAGACGGAGGTCAGGGCGCTGACCGGCGCAGGCGCGGTGTGAGCCCCGGGCGGGAGTTCAGCGGGCGGCCGGGGCCCAGACGTAGCGGTGCTCGGGGCGGCCGGTCTCGCCGTACTTCAGCGAGAGGCGGACGCGGCCGGTGCGTTCGAGCAGCTTGAGATAGCGCTGGGCGGTCTGCCGGCTCACCCCGGCCCGCTCGGCGATCTCCTGTGCCGACAGGGCCCCGTCGGCGGCGAGCAGCACCTGTCGTACCAGCTCAGCCGTGGTGGGGGAGTGACCCTTCGGCAGTTCGGGTTCGGCCGCGCCCGCCGACAGGGCGCCGAAGAACCGGTCCACCTCCGCCTGTTCGGCCTCGCCGCCGCCGTCGAGGGCGTGGCGCAGGGCGGCGTACGCCTCCAGCTTGGCGCGCAGTCCGGCGAAGGTGAACGGCTTCACCAGGTACTGGAGCGCACCGTGGCGCATCGCGGCCTGGACCGTCGCCACGTCGCGTGCCGCGGTCACCATGATCACGTCGGTCTGGTGGCCCTGCCGGCGCAGCTCCCGTACGACCGCGAGTCCGTTCTCGTCCGGCAGGTAGTGGTCGAGCAGGATGAGGTCGACCGGGACCTCACCGAGGCGGGTGATCGCCTCCGCGGTCGAGTGGGCGGTGGCGGCGACGCGGAACCCGGGCATCTTCGTCACATAGGCCGCGTTGATCCGCGCGACGCGAACGTCGTCGTCCACGACCAGTACGTCGATCATCGCGGCTCCTCGCTGACCCGGACCATGGCGGGCTCCTGCGCGGACTCCGGCTCGGGCGCCGGTTCGCCCAGTGCCTCCGGGAGTACGACGGTGAACTCGGCGCCTCCGTCCGGCCCGTCCGCGACGCGGGCACTGCCGCCCCGGCGCTCGGCGAGCCGGCGCACCAGGGCCAGGCCCAGACCCCGCTTGCCGTGCGACGGCAGCTCCTTCGTGGTCCAGCCCTCGGTGAAGATCAGTTCGCGGCGGTCGTCCGGGACGCCCGGGCCGCTGTCGGTGACCCGCAGGACGGCGGTGCGCCCCTCGGCCCGCAGCGCGATCTCGACGCGCGGCTCTGCCGTGCCCGCGGCGGCGTCCAGGGCGTTGTCGACGAGGTTGCCGACGACGGTGACCAGCTCGCGCGGGTCCACCAGACGGTCGGGGAGCAGCGAGTCGGACGAGATCCGCAAGGACACGCCCCGCTCCGCGGCGACCGTGGCCTTGCCGACCAGCAGCGCGGCGAGCAGCGGGTCGTGGACCTTCTCCGTGACCTGCTCCGCGGTGGCCCGATGGACGCCGACGACTTCGGTGACGAACTCGACCGCCTCCTCGTGCATCTCCAGCTCGAGGAGGCCCAGAAGGGTGTGCAGCCGGTTCGCATGCTCGTGGTCCTGGGCGCGCAGGGCGTCGATCAGGCCGCGGGTGGAGTCCAGCTCGCGGCCGAGCCGCTCCAGCTCGGTGCGGTCGCGCAGGGTGGCCACGGCGCCGCCGTCGTCCGTCGGCATCCGGTTGGCGATGAGGACGCGGTGGCCGCGGACGGTCACCAGATCCTCGCCCGTGACCCGCCCGGCCAGCACATCGGCCGTGCGGCCGGGACCGAGGGCCGCCTCCAGCGGCCGGCCCGTGGCCTCCGGGCCGATCCCGAGGAGGCGCTGGGCCTCGTCGTTCATCAGGCGCACGCGGCCGGTGCGGTCCAGGGCGACGACACCCTCGCGGATGCCGTGGAGCATGGCCTCGCGCTCCGCGAGCAGCGCGGAGATATCGGAGAACGCCAGGTCGTGGGTCCGCCGCTGCAGCCTGCGGGAGATCAAGTACGCGGCGAGGGCGCCGGCCGCGAGCGCGCCGCCGGCGTACGCGAGGAGGCCCGGGATCGCGCCGAGCAGCCGGTCCTGGACGCTGTCGTACTCGATGCCGACGGACACCGCGCCGACGATCGTCCCGTCAGGGCTCCGCAGAGGGGCCTTGCCGCGCGCGGAGCGGCCCAGGGTGCCGCTGTCGATCTCCATGACCTCGTGCCCGGCGAGCGCCTCGCTGGGGTCCGTGGAGACGCGCCTGCCGATCTGCGCGGGGTCGGTGTGGGACCAGCGCACGCCGCGGGTGTCCATGACGACGACGTACTCGGCGCCGGTGGACTGCCGGATCCGCTCGGCCTCCGCCTGCACGGGGCCTTGGGCGGAGGGCGCGGAGCCCTTCAGCGCGGAGGCGACCTGCGGGGAGGCGGTCGTCTCGGCGATGGCGAGGGCGCGGCGCATCGCCTGGTCGTCGAGCTGGGCGCTGAGCGGGGCGAGGAAGAGGCCGGTGGCCAGCACCGTGACACCGGTCGCGATGGCCAGCTGCATGAGGAGGACCTGCGAGAAGACCCGCTGCGGCCAGCCGAACCGCCGGCGTCGCGCGGGGGGCGGCGGCGGGGTGGTCGGTGCGGGGCTCATGGCAGGAACGGTACGGGGAGGGCGCCCGGGACCGGAAATGTGCGGGGCCCTGGGCGGGCGGCGGTGGGCAGTCGCGTCGGACCGGGTACGCGTGGGCCCTTGCCCGCCGTCGGCGACAGACCGCAGGTGGGGTGTGGGCCGGTCGGGGTGGCGGCTGCCTATTCTGGGGGCTTTGGTGTGTGTCGAGTCGTCGGAGGGGTTTTCCCTTGAGCAAGCAGCAGATCCCCGTCGTCGTCCTCTCCGGGTTCCTCGGATCGGGCAAGACGACGCTGCTCAACCATCTGCTGCGCAGTGCCCGGGGCACCCGGATCGGGGTCATGGTCAACGACTTCGGTGACATCGGCATCGACGCCATGACCGTCGCCGGGCAGGTCGGGTCCACCGTCTCGCTCGGCAACGGATGCCTCTGCTGCGCCGTCGACGTGAGCGAGCTGGACGAGTACCTGGAGGTGCTCACCCGGCCCGAGCTGCGCCTCGACGTGATCGTGATCGAGGCGAGCGGGCTCGCCGAGCCCCAGGAGCTGGTGCGGATGGTGCTCGCCAGTGAGAACGAGCGGATCGTCTACGGCGGGCTCGTGCAGGTCGTCGACGCGGCCGAGTTCTCCGCCACGCGCGCGCGGCACCCCGAGACCGACCGGCATCTCGCCCTCGCCGACCTGGTCGTGGTCAACAAGGCCGACCGGGTGGGGGAGCGGGAGCTGGACGCCGTCCACGCGGCCGTCAGTGGACTCGCGGGACCCGCCGCGGTGGTCCGCGCCGCGCACGGACGCGTCGACCCCGAGCTTCTCTTCGACCGAGTGGTGCCCGACGGCGAGATCGAGGGGCAGATGTCCATCGAGGACCTGCTCTACGGAGATCCCGACGACGACCACGACCATCCGCATGCCGTCTACGAGACCCTCTCCCTGGCCTCGGAGACCGCCCTGCACCCGCGCAGACTGATGGAGTTCCTGGACTCCCGCCCGGAGGGCCTCTACCGCATCAAGGGTTTCGTCGACTTCGGCGCCGCCGACCCCGACAACCGCTACTCCGTGCACGCCGTCGGCAGGTTCCTGCGCTTCTACCCCGAGCCCTGGCCGACCGGCGAGGAGCGGCTCACCCAGCTCGTCCTCATCGGCTCCGGCGTCGACGGCGACGCCCTGCGCAAGGAGCTCGACGGCTGCCGCGTGAACGGCCCGCAGGACGCCCCCGACGAGCACAGCATGTGGGGCGTCCTGCGGTACGTACAGCAGCCGGACGAGCCGGCTCCGGAGCTCTAGCTCGCCGGGCCCGCCAGGACCGCGACCGGCTTCGGCAGCGGGGTGCCCGAGCCGTCACGGCGTGGGTCGATCTCGGGGAGATCCACCGGGGCGCCGGTCTTCTGAGCGGCGAACGCCGGGGTCGCGCCCGCCCAGGCGAGGATGAGCACGTCCTCGCCCTTCAGGAAGCGCTGGCAGCGCACGCCACCCGTCGCACGCCCCTTGCGGGGGTACTGGTCGAACGGCGTCAGCTTCGCCGACGTCGCGGCGGAGTCGTCCAGCGTGCCCGTGGAACCCGCCACCGTGAACACGACCGCGTCCGCCGCCGGGTCCACCGCCGTGAACGAGATCACCTCGGCGCCCGCGGTCAGCTTGATGCCCGCCATGCCGCCCGCGGGGCGGCCCTGGGGCCGTACCTGCGACGCCTGGTAGCGCAGGAGCTGGGCGTCGGAGGTGATGAAGACCAGGTCCTCCTCGCCCGTGCGCAGCTCGGTCGCGCCGACGATCCGGTCACCGTCCTTGAGGGTGACGACCTCCAACTCGTCCTTGTTCGCCGGATAGTCCGGAACCACGCGCTTCACGACACCCTGCAGGGTGCCGAGCGCCAGGCCCGGCGAGGACTCGTCGAGCGTGGTCAGGCAGACCACCGTCTCGTCGTCCTCCAGCGTGAGGAACTCCGCCAGCGGCGCCCCGCCCGCCAGGTTCGGCGCGGCGGCCGTGTTCGGCAGCTGCGGCAGGTCGATCACCGCGATCCGCAGCAGCCGTCCGGCGGAGGTCACGGCGCCGATGTCGCCGCGCTGCGTCGCCGGGACCACGGAGACGATCACGTCGTGCTTGGCGCGCTTGCCCTCCGCGGCGGCCGGGATCTCCTCCGTCGCCGTACGGGCCAGCAGACCCGTCGAGGACAGCAGGACCCGGCAGGGGTCGTCCGCGACCTCGAGGGACGCGGCGGCGACGGGCGCGCCCGCCGACTCCAGCAGGACCGTGCGCCGGTCGGTGCCGAACTTCTTCGCCACCGCGGCCAGTTCGCCCGAGACCAGCTTGCGCAGCTCGCTGTCGGAGTCCAGGATCCCGGTCAGCTCGTCGATCTCGCCGTTGAGCCGGTCGCGCTCGGTCTCCAGCTCGATGCGGTCGAACTTGGTGAGCCGGCGCAGGGGGGTGTCCAGGATGTACTGCGTCTGGACCTCGCTCAGCGAGAAGTGCTCGATCAGGCGCTCCTTGGCCTGCGCCGAGTTCTCGCTGGAGCGGATGAGGCGGATGACCTCGTCGATGTCGAGCAGCGCCACGAGCAGACCCTCGACCAGGTGCAGCCGGTCGCGCTTCTTGCCGCGGCGGAACTCGGAGCGGCGGCGCACCACGTCGAAGCGGTGGTCGAGATAGACCTCGAGGAGCTCCTTGAGGCCCAGCGTGAGCGGCTGGCCGTCGACCAGCGCCACGTTGTTGATGCCGAAGGACTCCTCCATCGGCGTCAGCTTGTAGAGCTGCTCCAGGACCGCCTCGGGCACGAAGCCGTTCTTGACCTCGATGACCAGGCGCAGGCCGTGGGCGCGGTCGGTGAGGTCCTTGACGTCCGCGATGCCCTGCAGCTTCTTGGAGCCGACCAGATCCTTGATCTTGGAGATCACCTTCTCCGGGCCGACCGTGAAGGGCAGCTCGGTGACGACGATGCCCTTGCGGCGGGCCGTCACGGTCTCCACCGTCGTCGTGGCGCGGATCTTGAACGTGCCGCGGCCGTTCTCGTACGCGTCCTTGATGCCGGACAGGCCGACGATCCGGCCGCCCGTGGGCAGGTCGGGGCCGGGCACGAAACGCATCAGCGCCTCGAGGTCCGCGTTCGGGTGGCGGATCAGGTGCCGGGCGGCCGCGATCACCTCGCCCAGGTTGTGCGGCGGCATGTTCGTCGCCATGCCGACGGCGATGCCGGACGCGCCGTTGACCAGCAGGTTCGGGTACGCCGCCGGGAGGGCGACCGGCTCCTGCTCCTGACCGTCGTAGTTCGGCGCGAAGTCGACGGTGTCCTCGTCGATCGACTCGGTCATCATCAGCGCCGCGGCGGCCATCTTCGACTCGGTGTACCGCATGGCGGCCGGCGGGTCGTCGTTGCCGAGGGAGCCGAAGTTGCCGTGGCCGTCGACCAGGGGCACCCGCATGGAGAAGGGCTGCGCCATGCGGACCATCGCGTCGTAGATCGACGAGTCGCCGTGCGGGTGCAGCTTGCCCATGACCTCGCCGACGACGCGCGCGCACTTCACATAGCCGCGGTCGGGGCGCAGGCCCATCTCGTTCATCTGGTAGACGATCCGGCGCTGCACGGGCTTCATGCCGTCCCGGGCGTCCGGCAGCGCGCGGGAGTAGATCACCGAGTACGCGTACTCGAGGAAGGAGCCCTGCATCTCGTCGACGACGTCGATGTCGAGGATCCTCTCCTCGAACGCGTCTTCCGGCGGCGGTGTCTTCGTGCTGCGGCGGGCCATCGCGGCTGCGGCTCCTTCACCAACAAGGTTGATCTGACGCGGACCATTGTGGACCGTCCCACCGACAACGCCGACCGCGACCCGGGTACGGCCCGCCGAGGACCGTGCGGGAGCCGTCCGCCGGATCCTACGTCAGCCGTCCGGGACGCCCCTGCGACCCGGAAGAGGGACGCCTCGAACCTGCGGGAACTTCGCGAGGTGTCGGTGCGCTTGCATAGGGTGGCAGGACTTTTCCATATCGCGATCGAAGGGACGTACATGCCCATGGGTCACACGGCCACGGCAGAGGCCGGCTCCGGCGGCCTGACAGCGACCGAGCACCGGCTGGCCAACGGCCTGCGGGTGGTGCTCTCCGAGGACCACCTGACCCCGGTCGCCGCGGTCTGCCTCTGGTACGACGTCGGCTCGCGCCACGAGGTCGCGGGCCGCACCGGCCTCGCCCATCTCTTCGAGCACCTGATGTTCCAGGGCTCGAAGCAGGTCCACGGCAACGGCCACTTCGAGCTGGTGCAGGGCGCGGGCGGCTCGCTCAACGGCACGACGAGCTTCGAGCGCACCAACTACTTCGAGACCATGCCCACCCACCAGCTGGAGCTGGCGCTCTGGCTGGAGGCGGACCGCATGGGCTCGCTGCTCGCGGCCCTGGACGACGAGTCCATGGAGAACCAGCGGGACGTCGTCAAGAACGAGCGCCGCCAGCGGTACGACAACGTGCCCTACGGCACGGCCTTCGAGAAGCTCACCGCCCTCGCGTACCCCGACGGCCACCCGTACCACCACACGCCGATCGGCTCCATGGCCGACCTGGACGCGGCCACCCTCGAGGACGCGCGGTCCTTCTTCCGCACGTACTACGCGCCGAACAACGCGGTGCTCTCGGTCGTCGGCGACATCGACCCCGCGCAGACCCTGGCCTGGATCGAGAAGTACTTCGGCTCGATCCCGTCGCACGACGGCAAGCGGCCGCCGCGCGACGGCACCCTTCCGGACACCATCGGCGAGCAGCTGCGCGAGGTCGTCGAGGAGGAGGTCCCGGCCCGCGCGCTGATGGCCGCCTACCGGCTCCCGCACGACGGCACGCGCGAGTGCGACGCCGCGGACCTGGCCCTGACGGTCCTCGGCGGCGGCGAGTCCTCGCGGCTCCACAACCGCCTGGTCCGCCGCGACCGCACGGCGGTGGCCGCGGGGTTCGGCCTGCTGCGGCTGGCCGGCGCGCCCTCGCTGGGCTGGCTGGACGTCAAGACGTCCGGCGGTGTCGAGGTGCCCGAGATCGAGGCCGCCGTCGACGAGGAGCTGGCCAGGTTCGCCGCCGAGGGCCCGACGCCCGAGGAGATGGAGCGCGCCCAGGCCCAGTTGGAGCGCGAGTGGCTGGACCGGCTCGGCACGGTCGCGGGCCGGGCCGACGAACTGTGCCGCTTCGCGGTCCTGTTCGGCGACCCGCAGCTCGCCCTCACCGCCGTGCACCGGGTGCTGGACGTCACCGCGGAGGAGGTGCAGGCGGTCGCCAAGGCCCGGCTGCGCCCGGACAACCGCGCGGTGCTCGTCTACGAGCCGATCGGTACCGAACAGAGCGACAGCGACGAGGAAGAGGGAGCGGACCAGTGACCGACGCTGCCGCGTCTTTGACGAGCATGACGTTCCACCCGCAGCCGGAGGCGGGCACCGCGAAGCCCTGGGCCTTCCCGGCCCCGGACCGCGGAGCGCTGGACAACGGCCTGACGGTGCTGCGCTGCCACCGCCCCGGCCAGCAGGTGGTGGCCGTCGAGATCTTCCTCGACGCCCCGCTGGACGCCGAGCCCGAGGGCCTGGACGGCGTGGCCACGATCATGGCCCGCGCCCTCTCCGAGGGCACGGACAAGCACTCCGCCGAGGAGTTCGCCGCCGAGCTGGAGCGCTGCGGCGCCACGCTCGACGCGCACGCCGACCACCCGGGCGTACGGGTCTCCCTGGAGGTCCCCGTCTCCCGGCTGCCCAAGGCGCTCGGCCTGCTCGCCGAGGCGCTGATCGCGCCCGCCTTCCTCGACACCGAGGTCGAGCGCCTGGTGCGCAACCGGCTCGACGAGATCCCGCACGAGACGGCCAACCCGGCCCGCCGGGCGGCCAAGCAGCTCTCCAAGGAGCTGTTCCCGGCCACCTCGCGCATGTCGCGGCCGCGCCAGGGGACCGAGGAGACCGTGGAGGCGATCGACGCCACGGCCGTCCGCGCCTTCTTCGAGGCGTACATGCGGCCCTCCACGGCCACGGCCGTCATCGTCGGCGACCTGACCGACGTGGACCTGGACAAGGTCCTCGCCGAGTCGCTGGGAGCCTGGACGGGGAACGCGGCCGAGCCGCGCCCCGTCCCTCCGATCACGGCCGACGACACCGGCCGGGTGGTCATCGTGGACCGGCCGGGAGCCGTCCAGACCCAGCTGCTCATCGGGCGCGTCGGCGCCGACCGGCACGACCGTGTCTGGCCGGCCCAGGTCCTCGGCACGTACTGCCTCGGTGGCACCCTCACCTCCCGTCTGGACCGCGTCCTGCGCGAGGAGAAGGGCTACACCTACGGCGTCCGTGCCTTCGGCCAGGTGCTGCGCTCCGACGGCCAGGGCCACGGCGCCTCGATGCTCGCCATCAGCGGCTCCGTCGACACGCCCAACACCGGCCCGGCACTTGACGACCTGTGGAAGGTGCTGAGCACGCTCGCCGCCGAGGGGCTGACGGACGCCGAGCGCGACGTGGCCGTGCAGAACCTGGTGGGTGTGGCGCCGCTGAAGTACGAGACGGCCGCCTCCGTCGCCGGGACGCTCGCCGACCAGGTCGAGCAGCACCTTCCGGACGACTTCCAGGCGCAGTTGTACGCGCGCCTGGCCGAGACCGGCACGGTGGAGGCGACCGCGGCGGTCGTGAACGCCTTCCCGGTGGACCGTCTCGTCACCGTGCTCGTCGGTGACGCGGCGCAGATCGAGGAGCCGGTGCGCGCTCTCGGCATCGGCGAAGTGACCGTCGTCACCGGCTGATTGAGTCGTCCGCGCGCCGCTTCGAGGACCCCGCCATCACAGTATGGCGGGGTCCTCCCCTTTGTCCGGATTAAGGGAGAGGGTGGCTGTATGACCTGTGGCATGTCTTACAAACGGGCGTGTCTGTTTGCTGATTGAAAGACAGTCCGCTTAGCGTCGGTCCGGCTGTTCGCCAGTTGCACCCGCCGCGAGCCCGTGGCATCGGACAGTCATCGCCGAGTCCCCGTCAGGCGCGAGCCTGGGGAGCCGGGGACCCATACGAAGTCCCTGGGGTGAATCGGACGCCTTCGCATCCGTGCGGAGGGGCCCGTAGGAGACCTTCCTGCTCCGAACCCGTCAGCTAACCCGGTAGGCGAGAAGGAAGGAAAGGATCAGCCACTACATGGCGTTCACCCGTGCCACCGGGAAGCATCGTGGTCCGAGCCGTCTGGCGCGCCGCAGGGCGGGCATCGCCGGCGTCGCGACCATCGCCACCACCGGCGTCATCGGAACCCTCGCCTCCCCGGCGCTCGCCGCCGACGCGGACGCCCCCTCCTTCGAGGACACCGGCCTGACCCAGATCGTCGCCGCGGACTCCCTCGCCGACACGATCGACGCCCAGGCCGCCGCCCAGGAGCGCGAGGCCGCCGAGGCCATCGAGCGGGCCAAGGCCGAGGCCCGGGCGAAGGCGGAGGCGAAGCGCAAGGCCGAGGCCCGCGCCAAGGAGGTCCGCGAGGCCAAGGAGCGCGCCGCCCGCGAGGCCGAGCGCAAGCGCCTGAACTCCTTCCAGCTCCCCGTCGCCGGTTCGTACGTGACCACCAGCTACCAGGCCGGTGGCGCGCTCTGGTCCTCCGGCAGCCACTCCGGCGTCGACTTCCACGCCGCCTCCGGCAGCCGGGTCGTCTCCGTCGGCTCCGGCACCGTCGTCGAGGCCGGCTGGGGCGGCGCGTACGGCAACAACATCGTCATCCGGATGAACGACGGCACGTACACCCAGTACGGTCACCTGTCGTCCATCAGTGTCTCGGTCGGCCAGTCCGTCACCCCGGGCCAGCGGATAGGCCTCTCGGGCTCGACCGGCAACTCGACCGGCCCGCACCTCCACTTCGAGGCGCGCACCACCGCCGAGTACGGCTCCGACATCAACCCGGTCGCGTACCTGCGCGCCCGCGGCGTGAACGTCTGACCGCTGCCCGCGAAGCAGGCGTCAGAAAAGCCCCGGCTCGTCCTGAGCCGGGGCTTTTCGCTGGCCAAAAGATATGCATGTTCCCGGATCTCCTTCGGAAATTCCGCCCCGCTGCAATAGAGTCGCCGACGAACCGGTTTCGCGCGGATCAAGGCGGAGGTCGAAGATGCGCATTCCCGCGCAGTCGGTATGCACGGCGATTCGGGACGACATCGTGTCCGGGGTCCTCCCGTGCGGCAGTCGGCTGACCGAGGAGCAGTTGGCCCGCCGTTACGGGGTCTCCCGCGTCCCCGTCCGTGAGGCGCTGCGCACCCTGGAGTCCGAGGGCTTCGTGATCAGCCGCCGCCATGCGGGCGCCCATGTCGCCGAACCCACCGAGCAGGAGGCGGCGGACCTGCTGGACGTACGGGCACTGCTCGAGCCGCTGGGCGCCGCCCGCGCCGCCCAGCGCCGCACCGACGCCCATCTCAAGGTGCTGCGTGGCCTGGTCAGGCTGGGGCAGGAACGGGCCAGGCGCGGCCAGGGCGAGGATCTGCGCTCGCTCGGCGGCTGGTTCCACGAGACGCTGGCACAGGCATCCGGCAGCCCGGCGCTCACGGCGCTGCTCACCCAGCTGCGGCACAAGATCGCCTGGATGTACGCGGTCGAGCCCGCCGCCCAGCCCGTCGAGGCATGGGCCGAGCACGGGGCGATCGTCGACGCGGTGGCGCGCGGCGACGCCGAACGGGCCCGCGCGCTGACCGCGCTGCACGCCGAGCGCTCGCTGGCGCAGCACCGGCTCAAGCACCGGGAACGCGGACGTGTGAGGGCTTCGCAACACGTCGTAAACACCGCGAGTGCCCGGAATTAACACACGGGCCGTATACAAAGAATAGGAATTCTCGGGGCTCTGTTTGTGTTGCCCCGGATTCCGGAAAGTCGGCGGTCGGGTTCGGCGAGGAAATGCAAATGGAGCCGCACTCGCCGTCATTTCGGCGTGTGCGGCTCCATCGGAATTCGGTCAGACGGTCTCGGGGAGCTCCTCGAGTCCCTCGGCAACCAGCTTCGCCAGACGGTCCAGAGCGGCCTCGGCGCCATCGGCGTCCGAAGCGAGCACGATCTCCTCGCCGCCCTGCGCGCCCAGACCGAGCACCGCGAGCATCGACGCGGCGTTCACCGGGTTGCCGTCGGCCTTGGCGATCGTCACGGGGACGCCGGAGGCCGTGGCGGCACGGACGAAGATGGAGGCGGGGCGGGCGTGCAGGCCCTCGGCCCAGCCGACGTTGACGCGGCGCTCAGCCATGGTGTTGCCCTTCAAGTCTCAAGCGGGTTGTCTAGACCAGTCTCTCACGGGTGGCGGGGTGCTCGTAGCCGACCTTCGGCCCCTGTCCCAGGGCCGATCGGTCCTCCCTACCTTGCATGGCACGCAGACGCCGCGCGACCGGTGCCACGGACGTACCCCGGCCGTACGCTGGCCCCATGCAGAGCGCGTCGGAACAGCCGGAACAACCGGAACACGCCTACCCCGACCACTGGGAAGCGGATGTGGTCCTCCGTGACGGCGGCACCGCGCGCATCAGGCCCATTACCGTCGACGACGCCGACCGGCTGGTCAGCTTCTACGAGCAGGTCTCGGACGAGTCGAAGTACTACCGCTTCTTCGCGCCCTACCCGAGGCTCTCGGCCAAGGACGTGCACCGATTCACCCATCACGACTTCGTGGACAGGGTCGGTCTCGCGGCGACCGTCGGCGGGGAGTTCATCGCCACCGTCCGGTACGACCGCATCAACGCCCAGGGGCTGCCGGCCAGCGCCCCCGCCGACGAGGCCGAGGTCGCGTTCCTGGTCCAGGACGCGCACCAGGGGCGGGGCGTGGCCTCCGCGCTGCTCGAACACATCGCCGCGGTGGCGCGGGAGCGGGACATCCGACGGTTCGCGGCGGAGGTGCTGCCCGCCAACTCGAAGATGATCAAGGTCTTCACGGACGCCGGCTACACCCAGAAGCGCAGCTTCGAGGACGGCTCCGTACGGCTGCACCTCGACCTGGAGCCCACCGACCGCTCGCTGGCCGTGCAGCGCGCCCGGGAGCAGCGGGCCGAGGCGCGCTCGGTGCAGCGGCTCCTCACCCCCGGCTCGGTCGCCGTCATCGGGGCCGGACGCGCGCCGGGAGGGGTGGGGCGGACGGTCCTGCGCAACCTGCTGGACTCCGGGTTCACCGGCCGTACGTACGCCGTGAACCGCGCCCTCGGGGACGGGGCCGCCACGCTCGACGGGGTGCCGGCCTTCCGCTCCGTCGGGGACGTCGGCGAACCGGTCGACCTGGCGATCGTGGCCGTGCCCGCCGAGCGGGTGCCCGAGGCGGTCGCCGACTGCGGCGAGCACGGGGTGCAGGGCCTGGTCGTGCTCTCGGCGGGGTACGCGGAGAGCGGCCCGGAAGGGCGGGAGCGGCAGCGTGAACTGGTGCGGCAGGCCCGCTCGTACGGGATGCGGATCATCGGACCCAACGCGTTCGGCATCATCAACACCTCGGCCGACGTCCGGCTGAACGCCTCGCTCGCGCCGCAGATGCCGGCCGCCGGGCGGATCGGGCTCTTCACCCAGTCCGGCGCGATCGGCATCGCGCTGCTCGCCGGACTCCACCGGCGGGGCGCGGGCCTCTCCTCCTTCATCTCCGCGGGCAATCGGGCGGACGTCTCGGGCAACGACTTCCTCCAGCACTGGTACGACGACCCCGCGACCGACGTCGTCCTGCTCTACCTGGAATCGATCGGGAACCCCCGGAAGTTCACCCGGCTCGCCCGGCGGACGGCGGCGGTCAAACCGGTCGTGGTGGTCAAGGGCGCCCGGCACAGCGGGAGCGCGCCGCCGGGACACCGGGTACCGGTCACGCGCATCGGGCACGCCACCGTCTCCGCGCTGCTCCGGCAGGCCGGGGTCATCCGCGTCGACACGGTCACCGAACTCGTCGACGCGGGCCTGCTCCTCGCGGGCCAGCCGTTGCCGACCGGGCCCCGGGTGGCGATCCTCGGCAACTCCGAGTCGCTCGGACTGCTGACGTACGACGCCTGTCTGACGGAGGGACTCCGTCCGCAGCGTCCGATCGACCTGACGACGGCGGCGACCCCGGCCGACTTCCGCGACGCGCTGGCGGCGGCGCTCGTGGACGACGCGTGTGACGCGGTCGTGGTGACGGCGATCCCGTGGGTCGGCGAGAACGGCGCCGTCGAGTCGGGCGACGGCGAGGTCCTCGCGGCCTCGCTCCGCGACGCGGTCGCCTCGGCCCCGAACCCGGCGAAGCCGGTGGTCGTCGTCCACGTGGAGATGGGCGGCCTCGCGGAAGCCCTCGCCGTCGCGACCAGCACCCGACCGACCCCCCGCAGGGGCACGGCGGGGGCCACCGGCTCCCCGACGGGTGGGGGGCCGCTGCCGACGGGCGCCGCGCACGGGCCGTCGGCGGGAACCCCGCGCGGGGCACCCGCGCCGGCCTCGACGCCGTCGGCGGGAAGCGACGTGCCGGAGCGTCCTCCGACCGCCACGCCGGGGCCCACCGACGGCACTCCCGCCGGCCGCCCGCCGGCGCCCGGCACCGTACCGACGCGCCCGCCGGCGCCCGGCACCGTACCGACGCGCCCGCCCGCGCCCGGCACCGTACCGACGAGCACGCCCGGGTACGGCGGCGCTCCGGCCGGCCGGACCGGCACCGGAACGCCCACACCTGCCGGCGCCGGAGGCCCGTCCGGGACCACCGCGTCGGCGCCCGCCGTGGGTGGTCCGTCCGCTTCCGCCGGTCAGCCCAGGGCTGCCGCCGCGGCGCCCGCCGTGGGTGGGCGGGACGTCGGTGAAGGCGACGCCCCCGGTGGTGACGATGCGCCGCGGCCCGGGGCCATCCCCGCCTATCCCGCCGCCGAGCGGGCCGTGCGGGCGTTGGCCGAGGCCGTGCGGTACGGGGAGTGGCGGCGGCAGGCCGCCGAGCCCGGGCGGGTACCCGAGTTCGAGGACATCGACGAGGTCGGGGCCGCAGCCCAGATCGAGCGCGTGCTCGGCGGGGACGTGGACGCCCGGGGCGTGACCCTCGACGCCGACGCGGCCGGCGAGCTCCTCGGCCGGTACGGCATCGCCGTGCTGCCCACCCTGCCCGCGCCCACCCCCGACGACGCCGTCCTGGCAGCCGCCCGCCTCGGCTACCCCGTCGCCCTGAAGACGACCGCCCCCCATCTGCGCCACCGCCCCGACCTCGGAGGGGTACGCCTCGATCTGGCCACCGAGGAGCAACTCCGGACGGCGTACGCCGAATTGACCGAGGTCCTCGGCAAGCCCGCCGAGCTCCAGCCGGTCGTCCAGGCCATGGTGCCGCGCGGCGTGGACACCGTCGTGCGGTCCGCCATCGACCCGGCCGTCGGCGCCGTGCTCTCCTTCGGACTCGCCGGAGCCGCCTCCGAGCTGCTCGGCGACATGTCCCACCGGCTCGTCCCGGCGACCGAACGGGACGCCTCCGAGCTCGTACGGTCCATCCGCACCGCCCCGCTTCTGTTCGGCTGGCGCGGTTCCGCGCCCGTCGACACCCCGGCCCTGGAGGAGCTGCTGCTGCGGGTCTCCCGGCTCGTCGACGACCACCCCGAGGTCGTCGCGATCGCCCTGGAGCCCGTCGTCGTCGCCGCGCACGGCCTCTCCGTGCTCGGCGCCATCGTCCGTCTCGCCCCGCCCCCGCCCCGCACGGACCTCGGTCCGCGCCGCCTCCCCAGCTACTGAGCGACGCACCGAGCGGCCGCCGCGGAGCGGCCCGGAGCGCCCCTTCCGACGGATTAGGATGGAGTCCATGGCGAAGACCGGTACGACGACCCAGGGGCTGCGCGCGGCGATCGAGCGCAGCGGCTACTACCCGGCCCTCGTGGCCGAGGCGGTGGAGGCCGCCGTCGGTGGCGAGGCGATCGCGTCGTACCTGGTGCACCAGGAGACCACCTTCGACTCCAACGAGGTCCGTCGCCACGTCACGGTCCTCGTCCTGACGGCCAACCGCTTCATCGTCAGCCACACCGACGAGCAGAACGCCGACACGAGTTCTCCGACGCCGTACGCCACCACCTCCACCGAGTCGGTCAAGCTCGACCGGATCTCCTCGGTCGTCGTCAGCCGCGTCGTCGCCAACCCGGAGTCCTACACCCCCGGCACCCTGCCCCGTGAGGTCGTCCTCACGATCGGCTGGGGCGCCGTCTCGCGGATCGACCTGGAGCCGGCCGCCTGCGGCGACCCGAACTGCGACGCCGACCACGGCTATACCGGCAACGCCACCGCCGACGACCTCAGCCTGCGCGTCAGCGACGCCGGCGACGGCCCGGACACGGTCCGCCAGACCCTCGCCTTCGCCCAGTCGCTCTCCGAAGCCACCGCGGCGACCCGCTGATGGTCCAGCCCACCGCCGTCACCTCCGGCTGGCCGGACGACCCCGTTCCGCTCGACCTCGCCACGGCGCCCGTGCCCGAGTACGGCACCGGCTCGCTGGGCGACCTCCTTCCGACGCTCGTCGCCGGGCAGGGCGTGCCCGGCTGCGACGCCCGGATCGCCGAACTCACCCCGGCCGACCGGAACTGCGTCTTCCTGATCGACGGGCTCGGCTGGGAGCAGATCAAGGCCCACCCGGACGAGGCCCCGTACCTCACCTCGCTCCTCGGCGGCTCCCGCGGGGGCACGGGACGGCCCATCACCGCGGGCTTCCCCGCCACCACCGCGACCTCGCTCGCCTCGGTCGGCACGGGACGGTTCCCCGGCACGCACGGCCTGCCCGGCTACACCGTCCGCAACCCCGAGACCGGCGAGCTCATGAACCAGCTCCGCTGGAAGCCGTGGACCTCCCCGCGCGTCTGGCAGCCGTACCCCACCGTCTTCCAGCTCGCCGACGAGGCCGGGATCCACACCGCCCAGGTCTCCTCGCCGATCTTCCAGGACACCCCGCTCACCAAGATCGCGCTGAGCGGCGGAGCGTTCCACGGCCGGCTCTCCGGCGAGGAGCGGATGGACTTCGCCGCCGAGCAGCTCGCCGGGGGCGACCGCTCGCTGGTCTACACGTACTACAGCGAGCTCGACGGGGCCGGACACCGCTTCGGTATCGACTCCGACGCCTGGCGCGGTCAGCTGATGTTCGTCGACCGGCTCGTCCAGCGCCTCGCCGAGCAGCTGCCGCCCCGCTCGGCCCTGTACGTCACGGCCGACCACGGCATGGTGGACGTCCCCTTCGACGACCAGCACCGGATCGACTTCGACGAGGACTGGGAGCTGCGCGCCGGAGTCGCCCTCCTCGGCGGCGAGGGCCGCGCCCGGCATGTCTACGCGGTGCCGGGAGCCGAGGCCGATGTGCTGACGTGCTGGCGCGAGGTGCTCGGCGAGCAGTTCTGGGTGGCGAGCCGGGCCGAGGCCATCGCGCTCGGCTGGTTCGGCGACGAGGTCGACGAGCGCGTGTACGGCCGGATCGGCGATGTCGTCGCGGCGGCCCACGACGATGTCGTCATCACCGCCTCCGTCAACGAACCCCACGAGTCGGCGATGGTCGGCATGCACGGATCGATGACCCCCGAGGAGCAGCTGGTGCCGCTCCTCGAAGTCCGTTCCTGACCACACCGCCCACCCCTTCCCCCACGATCTGAAAGGTCCTCGACCTGCCATGCCCGAGCTGGTGTTCTTCTCCGGAACGATGGACTGCGGAAAGAGCACCCTCTCGCCGGGGAATCCGCCATGCGCCGAGGCTGCGCGCCCGACGACCCGAAAGGTCACCTCCTCCTGATGTCCGAACTGGTCTTTTTCTCAGGCACCATGGACTGCGGGAAGAGCACCTTGGCGCTGCAAATCACCCACAACCGCTCGGCCCGCGGCCTGCAGGGCGTGATCTTCACCCGCCAGGACCGCGCCGGCGAGGGCAAGCTCTCTTCCCGCCTGGGTCTGGTCACCGAGGCGGTCGAAGTGACCGACGCGATGGACCTCTACGCGTACCTGGTCGGTGAGCTGTCTCAGGGCGGGAGAGCGGACTACGTGATCGTGGACGAGGCCCAGTTCCTGGCATCGGGGCAGATCGACCAGTTGGCCCGGATCGTGGATGACCTCGACATGGACGTCTTCGCCTTCGGGATCACGACGGACTTCCGTACGAAGCTCTTCCCGGGCTCGCAGCGCCTCATCGAACTCGCGGACCGTATAGAGCAGCTCCAGGTCGAGGCGCTGTGCTGGTGCGGCGCACGTGCCACCCACAACGCCCGCACCGTCGACGGAGAGATGGTCGTCGAGGGCGAACAGGTCGTCGTGGGCGACGTCAACCGCCCTGTAGAGGTTGGCTATGAGGTCCTGTGCCGGCGCCATCATCGTCGCCGCATGACTTCAGCCACTGCACACGCCGCTGCCCTCTCCCCAGACGTCCTCCCCGTCAATCGCGCCTGATTGCTGCCTGTTGCGCAGGCTCCATGCGCGCCGGACCAGTGGGCGCTCACCGATCATTCCAATGGGCACCGCGCCAGCGAGGTAGCGGGCGACGAGCTAGTCGAAGCGGATAGCGACGGTTCTGAACCCTGCCGGTCCGATGCTCAGCCCCGGGTTGTGCGATCACGGCTGTGGTCCGCATCGCCTCAGGGTCAGACCCCAGGGGCTCCTGCAGGTACTGATGCCTGGTCGCCCGGCCAGGCGCGCATCGTTGGTTGACCAGGCGACGCCAATGGCGTTCCTTGCCGCTGTTGGGTCGGCTGGGCACGGGACCGTGCTGGTTGGCACTCGAGTTCAGGGAGCTTCTTCGTCGGCTCTGGCCTGCCAGTAGGCGGCGCCCTCGCGGGTGGTGCGGGTGTTGGGATGGTCGGGTCCCAGGATGCGGAGGCAGTCGTCCAGCAGTCGTGTGAAGGCGGTCGCTGCCTCGTCAACGTCACCTGCCACGCCTCGGTAGTAGGCGAGGTGGCCTCGCGCGGAGAGGACGTCGGGGTGGTCCGGGCGCAGGAGGCGCATGCGCCCGGCGATCACTTCTTCGATAGCGGCCGCGGCGCCGTCTGGGTCGCCCGCCTTGGCCAGTGACGACGCCAGCTGGTCCCAGGCCTGCACTGTGTCGGGATGGTCAGGCCCTAGTACCCGCACGCGAGCCGCCAGCAGTTCCTTCCACGCTGTTGCGGCGCCGGAGTGATCTCCCGCTTCTTCACGCCAGTGGGCGAGGATACCCAGCGTGGTCAGGGTGTCGGGGTGATCCAGGCCTAGTACGCGCCGGCAGGCCTCCAAGAGTGTCTCCTGCGTGGCTGCCGCGCCAGACGGATCTCCGGCCGTACCTCTCTTGTAGGCGAGTTCGGCCTGGGCTTGCAGAGTGTCTGGATGGTCTGCTCCCAGGCTGTGTGTTCGTTCTTCCACAAGCTCTACAGCTGCCCCGACATGTTCTTCCCTGCTCTGCTGAGGAGCGGGTGATGCGACTCTTGGCTCGCCCTGCTGGCGGGCGAGGGCGAGGTTGTCGCGGGCGGCCAGGGTGCCGGGGTGGTCTTCTCCCAGCACACGCGACCGGTCGGCGAGGGTCTGCTCCAACAGGGGGATCGCGTGTGCCAGATCCCCCGCCTCCTGATAGGCGGAGGCGAGGTTGTTGCGGAAGGTCAGGGTGTATGGGTGGTCTGCACCCATCACCCGCAATTGATCTGCCAGGGCCTGCTCGAACAGGGGGATGGCGCTGCCTAGGTCCCCCACATCCCGGTAGGCGGAGGCGAGGTTGTTGCGGGAGGCCAGGGTGTCGGGGTGGTCTTCTCCCAGCACTCGCAACCGGTCGGCGAGGGTCTGCTCGTGCAGGGGGATGGCGTGTGCCAGATCCCCCGCCTCCTGATAGGCGCCGGCGAGGTTGTTGCGGGAGGTCAGGGTGTCGGGGTGGTCTTCTCCCAGCACTCGCGACCGGTCGGCGAGGGTCTGCTCGTGCAGGGGGATGGCGTGTGCCAGATCCCCCGCCTCCTGATAGGCAAGGCCGAGATTGTTGCGGGCCGTAAGGGTGTACGGGTGCTCTGCGCCCAGCACTCGCAATTCGTCGATGAGGTTCTGTTCGTGTAGGCGGATAGCCTGCTCCAGGTTGCCCGCCGACGCATAGGCGCTCGCAAGGCTACTGCGGGAGGTCAGGGTGTCGGGGTGGTCCGTGCCCAGCACCCGTTCAGAGTCTCTGAGGTTCTGTTCGTACAGTGAGATGGCGGTGTCCAGGTCTCCGGCCGTCTCGTAGGCGACGGCGAGAGCGTGGCGGGATGCCTGAACGCTGGAGCTGTGTTCACCCTCCAGACGTTCGAAGGCGGAAAGCGCGCGTTGGTGGTACCTGATGGCGCGGGCGGGCTGACCCTGATCGCTGAGGAAGCGCCCAGCGACGCCGAGGATGAGCGCGATGGTGTCGGTGTCGGTGTCGGGGGCGGCGTGGCCGGTGAACGCGTCGATGTGTGGAATCAGGGTGCGCCAAGCGGGCCAGGTGGCGAGGTCGGACCAGACACCGGGTACTGCGGCGCGCAGGTTGGCAGTGGCCTGTTCGCGGGCCTGGGCGATGTGGCCGGGGGCGCGGTGGGGGTCATTGGCGTCCGGGGTTCGGGCGAGGGCTTGCACGAGCCTGTGGACGGCCAGCGTGCCGGTGGCGGTATCGACCGTGACCATGTTGTAGGCGGTCAGCAGGCCGAGTGCCGTTTGTCGTGCAGCTGGGTCGTCTTGACCGCAGTCGAACAGGGTGACGGGGATGTTCTCGGGTGCGTACCAGGCCAGGACTCGCAACAGGTCAGCTGCCAGGGCCTGGAGGTGGGTGATGCGGTCAAGAGTGATGTTCCAGACCTGGGCGATAGTGCGTTCGTTGGGGGTGGTGGCTCCGCCGTGGCTGTACATCGTTGCCGGGTGCTGGATGAGTAGCTGGAGATAGCCGTTGGGCGTGACCAGCGGGTTCTGGGCGAGGTACGCGGCTGCTTGGTCGATCGCCAGGGGCAGGTGACCGAGTTCGGTGCACAGTTCGGAGGCCCCTGTCAGATCACGGGGGCCGGCGGCGGTGGTGATGCGGGTGAGCAGGGCGAGGGACTCGGCCTCGTCCATGACGTCGAGGCGTAGCAGGGTGGTGGCGTCGCTCCAGGCGGTGGCGAGGCGGCTGGTGATCAGGAACCGGCCATTGGGGGCGCGAGCGATCAGGGGGGCGATGTCGGCGGGATCGTTGACGTTGTCGAGGATGAGCAGCCAGCCGGTGTGGCTGGCCAGCCATTGCTTCCCCCACTCAGCGAGTGTCTCGGCTGGCAGGGCTGTGGCCAGGGCGGGCTGCAGCGCGGTAGCCAGGCTGGCCAGGCCCTGCTCGACGCCCGCAGGGCTGTCGGCGGTGATCCAGCGCACCGGTGCACAGCCGTGGGAGCGGGTGGCCGCCCAGTGGGCGGCCAGGGTGCTCTTGCCGACCCCGCCCAGCCCGTGTACGACCTGCACCAGTGCCGTACTGGGAGTGTTCGGGGCGATGTTGAGGCGGTCGAGGTCGTGGGAGCGGCCCACAAATTGTCCCGGCTGGTGTGGCAGGTTGTTCAACCCGGCGGGGGCGTCCACTTCGGCGGGAGGCCGCATGGCCTCGGGCGGAACGTGCACGGTGGGACTGAAGATGCCGGTGACGGCGATCCCGCCGTGGCTGGCAGTCGCGTTCCCGCTGTTGATCACAACCTGCCCGGCGCCTCGGGCGCCGGGTGCCGCAGCCGACGGGGCTTCGCAGGGATCCGACACGGACTCTCCGCCTGCCGTTGCCACCGTATCTTCGGTGTCCTTGCTGGAGTCGCGCCTGCCCGGCCATCGGACCATGCCAGCTCCTTGGCTTGCCTCGAACGGTTGCCGTGACGGCGGGTAGTCATTCGTTGACGATGCCGCTGACGGCGCTGGAGCCAGTCCCCTCGGCTTCGGCGTCTCCTGTGTTCACCGCCGTGGCGGGGCCGGTCTGGGTGTCGCCCCCGCGCTTGATACCAGTGACCGCGCTGCCGCCGTCGCGGGCGGTGGCCGTCCCTGTTCCGATGGCCGCATCACCGGTCGAAGCAGCGATGAACGACAGCATCTCGCGCAATTGCTCAGCCGCCCGTTCCTGCCCGGGGGCATCGAGGCTCTCCAGCAGCGCTTCGAAGCGGCCCTGCCACATTCCTTCCTGCCGCAGACGTTCGCTGCGGATGTCATTGGCACTGCTCAGGACCTCGGCCGTGTGGTCCATTCGCTCAATTTCAGCATCCGCCTGCGCGGCGTCGCCGTGGGCGAAGAGATCCGCCATCCGTCTGCGCAGGCCGTGCCACGCATCAGTACCCGCCGCTTGGACCACGGCGGTGCCACCAGCCAGTGCCAGGGCCGTCAACGACTCAACCAACATGTGATCCCCGCTTTCCACAGATGGAACATGTTCTGGTCTCTCGCCTCGGACGACCGCTCATGCTCACCAGCCCACACATCCAGCGAAGCCCACCCCTTCCGATCCTGCAAAACGCACCACGCTCAGCACGAGGGCGAAAGCGATCGAGATTGCCGCGTTCGTGCCGTGGGACTCCATCGATCCGCGGCATATCGGCGAGGCGTCCTACTACCTCAGCGCTGACGGCCCGGTGGCGGCCAAGCCGTACCCCCTGCTGTGGGAGGCCCTGGGAAGAAACGAGCAGGTGGCGGTGGCGAAGTTCGCGCTCCGGGGCAGGGAGCGCCTGGGACTGCTTCGCCCATACGGTGACGCTGCTGCCCTCGATGCGCTGGGACGACGAAGTGCGCGACCCGGGCGAGCTCGCCCCTGACGACGTCGGCCTCACCGAGAAGGAGGTCTGCGAGGCGCTCGCTGTGCTTGAGACCATGTCTGTGGAGCACCTGGCCGACGTCGGCGAGGCCGAGTTCACCAACCAGTGCCGTGAGGCGCTGGTCGAGGTGATCGAGGCGAAGGCCGAGCACCACGAGCCGAAGGCCGCAGAGGGCGCGGAAGCGACGCCACCACCGCCGCCGTATGACGGCGGCGACGGCGCGGGCGGCGGTCCTGTCCCCGGACGTCCTGCCGGTCACACCGGCCTGACGGATCCCCGGCGGCTCAGGCCCCCGCGGGGGCAGGCCACCGGCGGCTCGGCCCGGTGCCGTGAGGCCCCGGCCGGTCTCAGGCGAGCGCCGTGAGCGCCGTGGTGGCGAAGCCGTGGTCCTGCTCCGGGGCGCCGCCGCCGACCCCGATGGCGCCGATGAGGCGACCGTCGCGGTGGACCGGGAGTCCGCCGGCGATGAAGAGGAGCGGGCGGTCCAGCGCCGTGGTGAGGCTGTGGAACGGGCCGTCGGGCTTCACCAGGTCGACGAGGTCGGCGGTGGGGGCGTTCAACTGCAGCGCGGTGTACGCCTTGCGGGTGCTGGTCTCGCCGGAGACGAGCACGGCGCGGTCGTCCCGGCGGAAGGCCAGCAGGTGGCCGCCCGCGTCCAGGACGGTGACGCTGACGGTCACTCCGGCGTCCTCGGCCGCGCGGCGGGCGGCGTCGAGCAGGATCTCGGCGTCCTGGGTGCTCAGCGGGGTGACGGCGGTGGGGGTGGTGGTGCTCATGGTGCGTTCTTCCTTCGTGGTGATGAGGTGATGACGGGCCGGGGGTACGGGGGTCAGTGGCCGACGGTCGTGACGACTGCCGGTGCCGCCGTCGGAGCCGCGCCCGTGGCCACGACCCGGGAGCGGGCCTTGGTGCGCCGGTCGAGGAACGCGGCCAGGAAGGCCAGCAGCAGGGCGGTGGCCGAGAGGAGTGCGCCGACCCAGTTCGGGGCGGTGTAGCCGAGGCCGGCGGAGATCACGACGCCACCGAGCCAGGCGGCGAGCGCGTTGCCGAGGTTGAAGGCGCCGATGTTGGCGGCCGAGGCCAGGGTGGGGGCGGCGGTGGCCTGGTCGAGGACCCACTTCTGCAGCGGCGGCACCGTGGCGAAGCCGAGCGCGCCGATCAGCGTGAGGGTGATGGCGGCCAGCACCTTGTGGTGCGCGGTCGCCGTGAAGACGAGCAGGGCCAGGGACAGGGCGCCCAGGGTGGTGAAGAGCAGCGGCATCAGGGCGCGGTCGGCGAACCTGCCCCCGAGGAGGTTGCCGAGGAACATGCCGATGCCGAAGAGGACGAGCAGCCAGGTCACGGCGCCTTCGGTGTAGCCGGTGACCTCGGTCATCATCGGGGTGATGTAGGTGATGGCCGCGAACACCCCGCCGTATCCGAGGACGGTCATCGCCATGGCGAGCCAGACCTGGACGTTCTTGAAGGCGGCGAACTCGGTACGCACGTTCGCGCCCTCGGCCCTGCCCGTCTCCGGCACCAGCTTGGCCACGCCGAGGAGACCGATCACTCCGAGGGCGGCGACGAGGGTGAAGGTGACGCGCCAGCCCGCGGCCTGGCCGATGTAGGTGCCCAGCGGGACGCCGACGATGTTGGCGACGGTCAGCCCCATGAACATCAGAGAGATCGCCGACGCCTTCTTCTCCGGGGCGACCAGACCGGCCGCCACCACCGAGCCGATGCCGAAGAACGCGCCGTGGGCGAGCGAGGCCACGATCCGGCCGATCAGCATCACGCCGAACGACGGGGCGAAGGCGGACAGCAGGTTGCCGACGACGAAGAGGCCCATCAGGAAGAGGAGCATCTTCTTGCGCGACACCTTGGTGCCGAGCACGGTCAGGAGCGGGGCTCCGAAGACGACGCCGAGGGCATAGCCGGTCACCAGCCAGCCGGCGGTGGGGATCGTGACACCGAAGTCGCCGGCGACCTGGGGCAGCACGCCCATGATCACGAACTCGGTGGTGCCGATCCCGAAGGCCCCGATGGCCAGGGCCAGGAGCGCGAGAGGCATGGCGAAGCACCTTCCAAAACGATTGCAGGGGGGTTTTGCGTGCTTCGACAATAGTTGCAGACGCGGGATAAAAGCAAACGGTGGCTATTGCGTGTGCGGGGTACTTCGGGCCGGCCGGGCTTCTGGCCGAGGGCCCCAAGCGGTCGGCTCCTGGTCGACGGCACCCCGTGTTCACCTGCGGTGTGCCCGGAGATCCACTGCTGATCGGATGCGGGACGCCCGGCTCGGCGGTAATGGGCCTCGGCCCGTGACGGGAAGCCTCACCGACGTGAGCACCGGGCCCTCCCGCATCCGCGCGCCGCACGAAACATCCCGGAGGACGTGTGCCCCCAGCTGCCGAGACCGTGCCCGACCAGGGCGAGGGCGCGCGGACCGAGGGCACTCGGCCCGGTGGGACGGACGCAGGCAAAGGCCGGTCCCGTCCGGCGCGGCTGATCCGCAGAGGCCGGCGCAGCCTCCGAGCGCGGGCGGCCGCCGCAGCCGCCCTGCTGACCTGTCTCGGCTTCTGTCTCGGCGGGCTGATGGCCGGCGCCCATCCCTTCGGGTCCACGACCCGCAACACCGTCGACCTCGGCCAGCAGTACCTGCCGTACCACGCCTACTGGCGGCGACTCCTGCTCGGCGACACCGACGGTGATCTCTTCCTGAACTGGAGCGCGGGCTTCGGGACGAACTTCCTCGGCGACTTCGGCACGTATCTGAGCAGCCCCTTCGACCTGATGGTCGTGCTGTTCCCGGCCGACCGGATGGAGCTCGCCCTCTACGTCATCACCACGGCCAAGATCACCGCCGCCGGCGGGGCGATGGCGGTGCTGCTCCTGACGCTGCGCCGCGGCCCCTGGCCGATGGCCGCCGTCCTGGGAACGGCGTACGCGCTGTGCGGCTGGGCCCTGAACCACGGAGCCACCGTCCCGATGTGGCTCGACGGACTGCTCGCCTTCCCGCTGCTGTGCCTGGTGGGGGAGTGGGCCAGGGCCGGGCGCCGCCCCGTGCTCGGCCCGCTGATCGTGGCACTGGCCTGGTTCGCCAACTTCTACACCGCGTACATGGCGGCCGTCGGCGCGGCCGTCGTCCTCGTCGTCCGGCTGCTCACGGCCGAGGAATCGGGACGTACGGCACGCAGGATCCTCGCCGGGCTGCTGCGCTCCGCCCGGGCGGTGCTCCTGGGCGTCGGTCTCGCGGCGCCGGTCGTCCTGGTGATCTTCCTGGCCACCCGTGTCGCGGACCCCACCCCCGTGGTGACGTTCGTCGCCGTCGACTGGGCGGACGTGTTCGCCCGGCTGCTCCCGGCCACGGCGGGTGTCGCGAGCCCCGCCCTGTTCATCGGCACCCCGGCGCTCGCACTCGCCCTCACCCTGCCGTTCAACAGCGCCGTGGCTCCCCGTGTCCGGATCGCCTGGGTGTCCGCGATCTGCCTGGTGACGCTCTCGATGCAGTGGGAGCCCACCCACCTGCTCTGGCACGCAGGCGCCTCGCCCAACGGCATTCCGTACCGTCAGGCCTTCGTGCTCTGCGGTCTGTTGGTGATCGCGGGCTGGCTGTCCACCGCTCAGGGGCTGCCCCGGACCCCCGCCCTCCTCGGCGCGACGGCGCTGCTCGCGGCCATGGCGTTCGCGGTCCGGGACAGCGTCGTCGTCGACCGCTGGACCTACCCCGCCTTCGCCGCCGCGCTGGTCCTCGCCGTGCTCGCCGCCGCTGTCGTCGTCCTCGCGCGGCGGTACGCGGCCGGCTCCCGGGTCCTGCCCGCCGCGGCCGTCGCCCTCCTCGTCCTGACGCAGATCGGTGAGACCGCGATCACCGGCGGCAGGATCGCCGAGCAGCAGCTCGCCCAGGTCCACTGGTCCCCCCGGGTCGGGCCCTGGCAGGAGGACATGGCCCGCGCCGTCGCCGCGAAGGACGCCTGGCCCCGCCACCGTACGGACCCCGGCGAGGTGCCCGGCGGAAACGACCCCCTGCTGGTCGGCGGGCAGGGCGGCGAGTACTACTCCAGCCTGAGCTCGGACGTCTACTCCCGCACGCTCTCCTCCCTCGGCTTCGGCTACTACGCCAAGGGGCGGCACCCGGTCAGCCTGGACAACCCGGTGACCGACGCGATCTTCTCGATCGGCACCCGGATGCGCTCCGAGCCCACCGCGCCCCTGCGGACGGACGAACTGCCCGAGGCCGTCATCACCACCACCGACATGCCCGTCCCTCCGCTCGTCACCGTCCGACGGGACGTCCGGCTGCCCGCCCCAGGGGCCCGCTTCGGCGACTCCGCCTTCGGCAACCAGGAACTGCTGCTCGGCTCGAAGGTGTACGACACGCCGGCCCAGGTCCGGCGTACGGACGGGCCGAAGGGCACCGCCACGCTGACCGCCACCTGCCCCGCGAACGCACGCGTCTGGTTCTGGGCGCCCCAGCTCCAGGGCGCCGCCACCCTGAACGGACAGCGGCCCGTGTCCTTCGCCGGCAAGCTGCCGTCCGTCCTCGGCCCCATGCAGCCGCTCGGCACCGTCCCGGAATCCGGCGCCGTACGGATCGAACTGCGCAGTGACCGGGGAGCCCTGAAGCTGCCCCGGCAGCCCGTCGGCTGCCTCGTCCAGGAGCGACTGGACACGGCCGTACGGCAGTCGACCGCGACCGGAGCCACCGCCGTGCACGTCTCCGGGCACGGCCTCTCGGCCGAACTCCCGGCCGGCAGCACCGGAACCGCCGTCATCGCCGTGCCGCGGATCTCCGGCTGGAGCTGCGCCGCGGGTGACGCGCGGCCGACCCCCGCCAAGCGCTATCTGGGCCTCCTGGCCGTTCCGCTCGACGGCGAGGCGACCACGGTCAGTTGCTCGTTCCGGCCCCCCGGTCTGCGCGTCGGCGGTGCCATCGCCGCACTCTCACTTCTCGTCCTGCTGGCGCTCGGATTCCGGAGCCGGTTTCTTCGCAGGACGACAAGAGTTCACCTGGAGTGCACGCCGGGATCGTCCGACGGGAAATGACGATGGATACGCTGCCCGCCTGGCCGGGCGTTTGTCCGGCCAAGCGTCATGACTGGATCGCTCGCGCGATCGACTGATTGATCGTCTGTTTGAGTGTTGGGAATCCGTGTGCCGAAACTGTCCGTCATCGTGCCTCTCCACAATGTCGGGATCTATGCCCCCGACACCATGCGCAGCCTCGCGAACAACGCGGACCCGGACTTCGAGTTCCTGCTGATCGACGACTGCTCCACGGACGAGACACCGTACGTGCTGGATCGCTGGGAGAGCCGCGTCCCCAACGCCACAATCATCCGCCACGAGACCAATCTCGGTGTCGCACAGGCGCGCAACACCGGCCTGGACGCGGCGAACGGGGACTACATCACCTTCCTCGACGGCGACGACTGGTACGCCCCCGGCCACCTGCGCGCCATGGTCCGCGGCATCGAGTCGCTCGGCTGCGACTTCGCCCGTACCGACCATGTGCAGTCGACCGGAAGCTCGCGCAGCATCCGCTACGCGCCCGCCGGACTCCGCGACACCGTGATGAATCCGCGCGACGGAATCGCACCGGCCAAGATGGTGACGATGGTGGACTATCCCTTCGTCCCGTTCGGTATCTACAGCAGCCGTCTATTCGAGAACGGCGCGTCGCGATTCGAGACGAAACTGCGCACCGCAGAGGACCGGCTCTGGATCTGGCGCCTCCATCTGAAAGCCACCACTTATGCGGCTCTCAGCCTGCACGGAGTCTTCTACCGACGCGGTGTCACGACCTCTCTCACGCAGATCACCGACAACCGGCAACTGGACTTCATTCCTTCGTACGACCTCCTTCTCGAAGAAGTGTCGAAGGACCCCGAGGCCGATCGCTTTCTGCCGAAGGCGGTACGCACCTACTGCGCCATGATCGCCTTCCACATGGGCAAGGCCGACCAGTACGAACCCGCCGTGACCAAGCGGCTCAGGCAGAACGTCACCGACGCCCTGCGCCGCATGCCGCAGCAGGTGCTCGACGAGACGCTGGCCACGATGGACACCGCGCGCAGCACCCTGCTCACCAGCCTGCGCGCCACCGGAAGGACCGCCTGACCCATGACCGCGAACCCGCGTACCCAGATCTTCCAGGTGTCCACTCTCTACGGCGCGGCCACGCTCGCGGCGGCGCTCGACGCGGGCCGGTTCGGCGCCCGCGAGGGCGTTCGACGGATCCTCCTCGTGTCGAACAACGCCGAGATCCCGGAGACGGCGCTGCGCCTCGACGCGATGACCGGCTACGACCGGATCGCCACCCGGTTCGACGAGGCGATCGACTGGAACGAGGCCATCCACCCGCACCACCCCAGCTCCTGGTCGCCCCGCCCGGAGGAAGCCCCGCTGTGGCAGCGGGTGTTCCGGACGGCCTGGGGTCTCGGTACCGCCCCGGTCGAGCTGATCGTCGAGTCCATCCAGGTCAACCCCGCCAAGGCGCTCGCCGCGGTCTTCGCCGAGAGCACCGTCGAGGTGTACGCGGACGGCCTGATGAGCTACGGGCCGACGCGCGACGAGCTGCCCCAGTCGATCGCCTGCCGCATCCGGCGCCTGCTCCACCTCGACCTCGTGCCCGGTCTGCGCCCGCTGCTCCTCGCCGAGTACGACGTCGAGCCCGAGCTGGTACCCGACACGGCCTTCCGCGCGGTGCTCACGGAGATCGCCGAGGCGGCGGGGGACGACAGGCAGCTGGCCGAGGCGGCCGCGGCCGAGCCCACCGCCCTCCTCCTCGGCCAGTACCTCGCCGCCCTCGGCATCCTCACCGCCGACGAGGAGGAGGAACTGCACGTCCGGATGTTGCGCGGAGCCGCCGCGGCCGGCCACACGTCGGTGGTCTTCAAGCCGCATCCGACCGCACCCGCCCGCTACTCGACGGCCCTGCACGAGGCGGCCGAGGCGTCCGGCGTACGCCTCACCGTCCTGGACGGTCCGCTGCTCGCCGAGACCTTCTACGAGCGCTGCCGCCCGCGGCTCGTCGTCGGCTGCTTCTCCACCGCGATGCTCACCGCCTCCGTCTACTACGACGTCCCCATCGCCCGGGTGGGCACCGACACGGTCCTGGAGCGGCTCAGGCCGTACGAGAACAGCAACCGGGTGCCGCTCACCGTCGTGGACCACGTCGTGCCGGACCTGGAGTCGGGAGAGGGCCCCGCGGTGCCCGGCGCCGCGCCGGCGACCCTGACCCCCCTCGTACGGGCCGTGGGCTACTGCATGCAGCCGAGACTCCACCCGCTGCTGCGACCCGAGACGGCAGAGTTCCTCAGGGCGCTCCAGGGCGAAGGCGGCGCGGAGCGGTACTTCCTGCGGGAGCGGCTGACCGAACTCGGACTGCCCGGCGGCGACGGGCGACGGGGCGCGTCCCGGCTCCGCCGGCGCCTGGTCCGCAGCGGCCGGAGCTGACTCGGAGGCGGCGGCCGCCTGTGCTCCGAAGGCCGCAGCGGCCGGAGCTGACCGAAGGTGGCGGCGGCCGGGGCTGACTCGAAGGGCGCGGCGGCCGGGTGTCTCTCAGCTACCCGCCGAGCGGACGATGGTGAAGACCGCACCCTCCGGGTCGGTGACCAGCGCGAGCCGGCCCGTCGTGCCCTCCCTGGGCGGCCGCAGGACCTGCCCGCCCAGCTCGGTGACCAGGCGGGCGGCCGCGTCCGTGTCGGCGACCTCGAAGTACGTCATCCAGTGCGCGCCCCGGTCGCGCGGGAGCGCTGTACCGACGCCGTGCAGCGAGGCCACCGGACGGCCCTCCAGGTGGAGGGTCAGATAGTCGAGGTCGGCGGAGACGACGGGCTCGACCTCGTACCCGAACACCGTCCGGTAGAACTTGCCGACCGCAGAGGTCTCGTACGTCAGCAGCTCGTTCCACACCGGGGTGCCCGGCGTGCCGGCCACCGCCGTGCCGAGGTGCGCGCCGGCCTGCCAGACGCCGAAGACCGCGCCGGTCGGGTCCGAGCAGATCGCCATCCGTCCGGCATCGCCCGCGTCGAGCGGGCCGACGGCGACCGTTCCTCCGCAGCAGCGGATGGTCTCCGCCGTCTCGTCGGCGTCGTCCGTGGCCAGGTACGTCGTCCAGGCGACCGCCAGATGCCGGTCGGGCGGCAGCTGGCCGATACCCGCCACTTCCCTGCCGTCGAGCAGCGCGCGGACGTAGGGGCCGAGCTGCTGCGGGCCGGGAACGAACTCCCAGCCGAAGAGCGCGCCGTAGAACTCCTGTGTCGCGTCAAGCCCGTGCACCATCAGGCTCACCCAACAGGGTGTACCGGGTGTGCGCCGAGTCGCCTCGGTCATCGTCACTCTCTCCTCGGACCATCGTCGTGGCCGTACGGGGGGACAAGCCGTGCGCACGAGCGCGTACGGGCGGTGGGAGCCGGGCCCCGGGTACCGCAGCGGATTACTGCCCGCCGTCGACCCGCCGTACGCGCGCCGGGTCGCGCGCCTCCGTGCAGATGCTCGCACCACCGGGCGTGCAGCGCGCCAGGGCCGCGCCGTTCTTTGGCGCGATCCCGCGTGAGGATGCCTGGATCGCCGGGCCGGGGTCCTCGCGGGGTCCTGTGATGCCGTGCCGCCGTTTCCGGAGCTACGGCGCGGTCCGAGGCAGGGCGTGCTGCGCGAGGATGGCACCCATGAAGCCCATCATCACCGCAAGCGAACTCGTGAGCGAGTCGGCCGGGGCCAGGCCCCCGGTACTGCTGGACGTCCGCTGGCAGCTCGGCGGCCCGCCCGGGCTGCCCGCGTACGAGGCCGGGCACATCCCCGGCGCCGTCTTCGTGGACCTGGACGTGGAGCTGGCAGGTCCGCCCGGGAGCGGCGGGCGGCACCCGCTGCCGGACCTGGCGGCGTTCGGGGCGGCGATGCGCCGGGCGGGCGTCTCGGCCGACACTCCGGTCGTCGTCTACGACGACTGGCTCGGCTGGGGCGCGGCGCGCGCCTGGTGGCTGCTGCGCTGGACGGGGCACGCGCGCGTGCGGGTCCTGGACGGCGGGCTCGCGGCGTGGACGGCGGCGGGTCACGGGCTGTCGAAGGAGACACCCGCCCCGGAGCCGGGCGACTTCGCGCCGGAGCCGGGTGCCGTCGGTCTGCTGGACGCGGACGGGGCGGCGGCGCTGGCCCGCTCCGGCCTGCTCCTCGACGCACGGGCGGCGGAGCGCTACCGGGGCGACGTGGAGCCGATCGACCCGGTCGGCGGCCACATCCCGGGCGCCGTGTCGGCCCCGACGACGGAGAACGTGGACGCGGAGGGCCGATTCCTGTCCGCGGAGGCCCTGGCGGCGCGCTTCACGAAGCTCGGCGCGGGGGACGAGGGCGGCGGCGAAGCCGTGGGCGTCTACTGCGGCTCCGGCGTCTCGGGCGCGCACGAGGTGCTGGCCCTGGCGATCGCCGGCACCCCGGCGGCCCTCTACGCCGGCTCCTGGTCGGAGTGGTCGAACGACCCCACCCGCCCGGTGGCAACGGGCCCGAACCCCTAGTCGCCACGGGAGTGGGCGCCCGAACTCGCGGACGCCACGGGGAAGCGGCCGAACCCCTAGTCGCCACGGGAGTGGGGCCCGAACCCGTGGAAACCGCCGGGAAGGGGGCGACCCCTAGGCGCCGCGGGGGAGGGCCGAACCCCTAGGCGCCACGGCAAAGGGGTCCGCGCCCCTGGACGCCACAGGAAATAGGGCGGCCCGCCGCG
>NZ_JBHWBS010000076.1:0-38741 GCF_042735655.1 Streptomyces sp. NPDC059567
CCCCCCCCCCGCCCGCGGCCCCCCCGCCCCGCGCGCGCGCCCGCCGCGCGCCGCCCCCCGCCCCCCCTCCCCCCGCCCCCGGGGGGGGCCCGGGGCCCGGCCGGACGGGGGGTGCCCGTACGTAAAGAGGTACGGCACCCCCCGGACGGTCGACGTGTGTCAGCCATCCAGGCCTCCCCGGGCACACGACGCAGTTCTCAAGGATGAAGAAGTACCCCCCACTTCCTCATGAGCCGCACCCGTGAGGCGCACGACCTGCACCGCTTTGCACCACCTCCATGACACCCACGTCTCCGCCGACGTGTTACCCGACCGGAGGAACCTCCGTGGCCACCAAGCCCAGGTTTCGCAATGATGCGCAAGACGCAGGCGCCGATACCGAAGACCAGAAGCATCCGGTCGACGAGACTCTGCCGCCCCTGAAAATGTTCACCAGCGGCCTCCAGCACGTGGCCGCCATGTACGCGGGGGTCGTGGCCCCGCCCCTGATCGTCGGCGCGGCCGTCGGACTCTCCGGCACCGAACTGACCTTCCTCACCGGAGCCAGCCTCTTCACCGCGGGACTCGCCACCTTCCTCCAGACGCTCGGCGTCTGGAAGATCGGCGCCCGGCTGCCGTTCGTCAACGGCGTCACCTTCGCCGGCGTCGCCCCGATGCTGGCCATCGTCGACACGACGGACGACAAGGCCGACGCACTGCCGATCATCTTCGGCGCGATCATCGTCGCGGGTCTCCTCGGTTTCATAGCCGCCCCGTACTTCTCCAAACTCGTCCGCTTCTTCCCGCCCGTGGTCACGGGCACCGTGATCACCCTCATCGGTATCTCGCTCCTTCCGGTCGCGTTCGGATGGGCCCAAGGTCCCAACCCGACGGCCAAGGACTACGGCTCGACGACCTATCTGACCCTCGCGGCGATCACGCTCGTCGTCGTGCTGGTCCTGCGCCGCTTCACGCGGGGCTTCCTGAAGCAGATCGCCGTCCTGGTCGGTCTGGTCATCGGCACCCTCATCGCGATCCCGTTCGGCGTCACGGACTTCAGCCCCGTGGCCGAGGCGTCCGTGATCGGCTTCCCGTCGCCGTTCCACTTCGGCGCCCCGCAGTTCGCGCTCGCCGCGATCATCTCCATGATCGTGGTCATGCTCGTCTCGATGACCGAGTCGACCGCCGACATGCTGGCGCTCGGCGAGATCGTCGAGCGGCCGGCCGACGAGAAGACCATCGCGGCCGGACTGCGTGCCGACACCCTCGGCTCGGCCATCAGTCCGCTCTTCAACGGCTTCATGTGCAGCGCCTTCGCCCAGAACATCGGGCTGGTCGCCATGACGAAGATCCGCAGCCGGTTCGTGGTCGCCTGTGGCGGTGGCTTCCTGGTCCTGATGGGCCTGTCGCCGATCGCGGCCTCGCTGATCTCGGTCGTCCCCCGGCCGGTGCTCGGCGGCGCGGGCGTCGTCCTCTTCGGCTCGGTCGCCGCGAGCGGCATCCAGACGCTCGTCAAGGCCGGTCTGGAGAAGGACAACAACGTGCTGATCGTGGCGGTCTCGCTGGCCGTCGGCATCATCCCGATCACGGCGCCGGAGTTCTACCACGCCTTCCCGGAGACGGCGAAGATCATCCTGGACTCGGGCATCTCGACCGGCTGTGTCGCGGCGGTCCTGCTGAACCTGGTCTTCAACCACCTGGGCAAGCGCGGCGACGAGGACACGGTCACCGCGCCCATGGAGCCGGGCGAGGAGATCTCCGAGGCACGCACGTCCAAGGCGGCGCACGTCCACTGAACACGCCCCGTCGGTCCATCGATCCGGTCCCCGCGTCCGACGCGGGGGCCGGATCCGTGCGTGGATCGGCCACCCACGCCGTACGGACGGAACTCACCGCCTACGCCGCCCCCGGCGCGGTGCCGGCGGTCGTCCTCGTCAACCCCAACTCCTCGACGGACACCACCGCGATGATGACCGCGATCGCCCGGCGCACGCTGGGACCGCGGGTCCGTGGAGTGACCGCGACGCGCGGCCCTCGGATGCTCACCGACCCGGCGGCCCTGCGCGCAGCCGCCCCGGAGGTGGTCGCGGCCGGGCGGCGGGCCCTGGCCGACGGCGGCTGCGCGGCCCTGCTGGTGGCCGGCGTTCGGCGACCCGGGCCTGGCGGAACTGCGGGCGCTCACCCTCGCCTCGGCGCGAGGGCCGGTGCCGGTCGTCGGAATCGGGGAGGCGGCCCTGCTGGAGGCCGCCGCCTCCGGGCGGAGCTTCGGCATCGCCACGACCACGCCACTGCTTGCGGGGTCCATCGTCGAGCGGGTCGCCGCCCTCGGCCTCTCCGACCGCTTCACCGGCCTCCGCCTGACCGAGGGCGACCCCGAGGCCCTGTCCGCCGACCCGGAGTCGCTCCGCGAGAGCCTGGCGCGCGCGGTCGAGGAGTGCGTCGTACGGGACGGAGCCCGGGCCGTCGTCATCGGCGGCGGCCCGCTGGGCGAGGCGGCCGACTCCCTGCGCGCCCGGTTCGAGACACCGGTGATCGCCCCGATCCCGGCGGCCTGCCGCAGGCTCGCGCGACTTCTGGCGGCCACCCCCGGCACCCCGTAGTGATCGTCTTCTCTACGATCACTCCCATGACGATCGACTGGACGGCCGAAGCCCGACGCGTGGACCGGGGCCACCGCTTCGACGAGTTGAGTAGTCGGACCTGGGAGCAGTACGGGGACCCGGCTCCGCCGCCGCTGTCCGCGTCGGAGGTCCGCGAGGCGGAGGAGGAGCTGGGGATCACCTTCCCCGCCGAGTACCGGAACCACCTTCTCCGGGAGAGTGCCGGCGGCCGGGTGAACCGCCTGCACCGAGGTGCGCAGGGCTGGGTCTGGCACGGCGACTCCCGGACCAACTACGACCTGCTCACTACCGAATTCCCGCACCCCGAGTCCTACCGCGCCTACGAGGACGAGCTCGACGAGCGCGAGCCGCTGAGGGAGCACTTCGCGGACGACGGCACTTTCCAGCGGGCGTGGGACGACTGGGACGCCGAATACGAGGTGCACCAGGAACGCAAGACCGCGGGAGCGGTGTTCATCCGGGAACACAGCTGTGGCTTCCATGCTCTCCTCGTCGTCACCGGACCACAGCGGGGCACCATGTGGTTCGACAGCCGGGCCACCTGCGACCAGATCCTTCCGCTCACCCTGCACGGCCGGCCCGTGTCGTTCGCGGACTGGGCCGGCCAGGATCACATGACCCCCTGGTGAACAGCGTGGCGGGCGGCCTGCCATGGCCACCCCGCGGATCAGGACGCCGGCGGCCGCCAGTCCGGACGCCGGCCGCTCAGACCCACCACACGGTCGAGCAGGGGCGCGTCGTCCGGGACCGGGACGATCGGGCCGAAGAAGCCCTCCTCGGCCGGCGCGTCCTCCTCCGGGGTCAGCAGGGCCTCGGACACGGCCAGTTCCTCCTCGGTCACCTCGTACGCCTGGCCCGTCGAGCGCGCCAGGTCCCAGCCGTGGATCAGCAGCTCGTTGAGCGCGACCATGCCCATGACGGCCGCGGGCATGTCGATGCCGCCCGCCTGGGTGTCCCCCTCCCAGGCGCCGGGCTCGCGCCAGGCCGCCGCCAGTTCGTTCAGGGCCTTCGGCAGGGCCGCACGCCAGTCGTCCTCCAGGACCGGCCGGACCGAGCCGGGCGGTGTGCCGGTCGTCGCCCCGAACTCCTTGCGGGCCGCGTCGCGGAAGGCCACGCTCAGGCTCGCGACATGGGCGAGCACCTCCCGTACCGCGTACTCGGGACAGGGCGTCGGGTCCCCGAGCCGGTCGTCGCCGATGTCCTCGGCGAGCCGTGCCACCCGCTCCGCGGCCGCTCCCAGATCGATGTGCTCCGTCTTCTCCATGCAAAGTGAGACCGCCGAGGACGTCAGAACTCATCGGTCCGTCCCGATCCGGCGCCCGCACTCCTTCGCCAGCACGGGATAGGCCGCCGCGATCGCCTCGTACAGCCGCCTGCTCAGCAGCCGTTCGGCCTCCGCCCGGCCCGTCGACCCGTACAAGCCGTCGAGCAGCGTCTCGTACCGCGACAGCGCATGCCGCAGATAGCTCACCTGCCACCGCACCAGCGCCCCCGCCGCGACCCCTCCGGGGCTGCGAGCGCCGAGCAGATGGCGATGTCGCACGGCCCGCCGCTCCAGCTCGGCGGCGGGGAGGCGTGGCACCTCGATCGGCTCCGCCCGGATCGCGGCGAGCACCGCCTGCCGGCGGGCCTCGGCCCCCGCCTCCGCGGCCGAGGAGCGCCGGCCCGAGGAGGCGGCGCACCGCGTGAACTCCGGTGTCCGCTCCACCGCCTCCACCCGCGCCAGGCGATACAGCCGCACCGGCGCGATCGACCACCGGCGCGGATCCCGCCCCTGCACGTCGGGCGCCCCCAGCAGGTCGCGCACCATCGCGTCGCTCCACCCGCGTTCGCGCAGCCCGGCAAGCGTCAGAAAGGTCGTACGGTCCGTCATGATTCCCCCACCCGTCGATCACAGAGAGTGACGAATCCAGTGAAGCGCACCCCACTGACAACGCCCCCTTGCCGAGGTCCTCCCGTCCGTGTCATACAGGTCTGGACCATTCCGACGGACGGAGGCATTCCTGTGCAACGCCCGCTCGCCGCCAGCGTGTTGACCGTCGCCGCCCTCGGCCTCGCGGCCTGCTCCGGCGGCCCCGAGAAGGACACCCACAGCCCCACCGCCCCCACCGGAGTCACCGCGTCCGCCGGCAGCGCGAGCACCGTCCACGTCATGTGGAGCGCGGCCACCGACGACCGCGGGGTCACCGGCTACGAGGTCTACCAGCAGGGACGCAAGGTGAAGGACCTCCCCGCCACGACCCTCATGGTCGACATCGTGAACCTCACCCCCGCCACCCCGTACACCTTCACCGTCCGCGCCCGCGACGCCGCCGGAAACCGCTCGGCCCCCAGCCCTCCCGTCCCCGCCACCACCCTCGCCGCGACCGCCCAGGACCGCACACCCCCGACGACCCCGAAAGCCCTGCGCGCCACCCCCGCCGGCAGCCACGCGGCCACCCTGACCTGGACCCCGGCCCGCGACGACACCAAGATCACCGCGTACGACGTCTACCAGGCGGACGCCCGCGTCCACACCGTCCCCGGGACGGCGACCACCGCCCGCATCACCGGCCTGCGCCCCGGCACGGTCTACTCCTTCACCGTCCGCGCCCGTGACGCCGCCGAGAACTCCTCCCCGGACAGCAACCCCGCCGACCTCACCACCACCCCGGCCCCCGGCGCCGCCCCCAACACCGCCCCGACGAACCTGAAGGCGACCGCCACCAAGGGCGAGATCACCCTCACCTGGACCCCGCCCGGCACCGGCGCCCCGGTCAAGGAGCACCAGCTCTACCTCGACGAAGCCTTCGCCACGACGATCATCTGGGGCGCCGACCCCCCGCCCGGCACCGCCACCTACACCTTCACGGTCCCCACCACCCCCGGCACCCGCTACAGCGTCAAACTCCGCGCCCGCCTCCCCGACGGCACCTGGGGTGACTTCTCCGCCCAGCGGACCGTTGTCGTCCCATGACGGCGCCGCCACGGGCGTCGTCGTCCGGCGCACGCCGGAACTACCCTGGGAAAGGTGGCAGGGACCGTGCTCTCCAACACCGGGCTCGACGCGTTCCTCGACGGAACCCCGGAGCTCCGCGACCCTTCGTCCGCACGCGCCGCCGACGCCGTGCTCGGGTTGTTGTCGCTGCGCGGGGCCGACCGGAGGAGCGGGCTGCCCGAGCCGACCGTGCATCTCGTGCGTCATCTGCTGGTCGAGGACGTGCCGGCCTTCGTGTACGCGACGCCCGAGGAGCTGGCGGCCTATCCCGCCGTACTCGTGGCGCTCACCGAGCGCGTCCGGGAGGCCGGGCGGCTCAACGCCAAACGACAGGCCCGGATCGTGGCCGCCATCGAGGAGACCGTGCCCGACTTCGAGCGGGCGATGCGGGACCCCGGCAATCTGACCTGGCAGCGCTGGTACGCCTCGCTGCTGCGGGCCGACGGCGCCGACCCCGCGGACCCCGCCGCCGTACGGACCTGGCTCGCCGCCCACGACGGAGTCACCCCACCGGACGGACTGCGCAGGGCCGACCTGATGAACCGCACCGAGCTCGCCGACATGGTGCTCGCCGAGGCGCTCACCAGCGCGTACGTACGGGAGGCCGAAGCGCCCTCGCCCGCCGGGCCGCTGCTCTCCGACGGGGACGTCTCGCACGGCGTCGGGAAGGTGGCGGGCCGGCTGGTCGACCGCTGGACCGCCGAAGGGCTCGCCGGGGCGCTCGCGGGGCCGTACGCCCATCTCGCGCCCGGCCCGGACGCCTTCCCGCACCTCGTCCTCGCCGACACCCTCCTCGACGAGCACCTGAACTACTACGAGGACTCCGCCGTCCCCCTGCCACCGCCTCCCGTCGAGGCCCGCGACCCCCAGCGCTCCGTCGAGGCCGGTGCCGACCTGCTCGCCGCGGCCGTCGAGGAGATGAAGAGCGAGTCCGGCGGCCTGTACGACGGCGAGGCCGCGCATCTGCTGTACGCGCTCTACCAGCGGGGCTCCTGCGCCGAATCGGTCGCCCGCAGGGCCGCCGAGTTCGAGGACTGGCCGGTCGACCCCCGGCTGGAGGACGCGCCCGTACTCGTACCGGCGAAGGCCCAGGACGGCTATGTGGTCCCGCCCGTCGACGAGCTGTCCCGGCTCGTGGGGGCGCCCGTCACCGACGACGACCGGGCCGGCCTGGAAGCGTCCGCGCGGGCCATGGCCGACACCGTCGACCGGCTGGCCGGGACCGGCATGGTCTTCCGCACCGGCGACGCCTTCGGCCTCACCCCTTGGGGCGTCGAGGTCCTGCACTACCTGATGCGGGTCCGCGGCGTCGCGGCGCCCGACGCCGCGGAGGCCGTCGCCTGGGACGCCCCGGCCGTGATCGCCGCCGCCGAGGGCTGGTCCGCCTCCGCCGCCACGCGCGTCCTGACCGAATGGCTCCACGCCCGCGGGGACACCGACGACGCCTGGGCGCAGCTCCTCGCCGCCCTCGGCACCGTCAACGCCGGGACGTACGAGGCCGCCGACACCCGCGCCGTCTTCGGCTTCCTCGACCCGGCCGCCGCACCCGTCGAGGCCCTGCGCGGGGCCCTCGACGACCCGGTGATGGGTGCGTACGCGTACGGCGTCCTGCGGGCCAGGGGCGAGCCGGCGGACGAGACCCGAGTGCCGCTGTCCGCCCGCGCCGTGCTGATCCTGGACCGGCTCTCCCGCCGCACGGCCGGGCGGGCGGTCCTCGACTCCGCCGCCGAGGGCTGGCCGGGCGGTGTCGACGCCCTCGTGAAGGAGATGGCGGCGGCCGACCCGTACCGGGCGGAGCGGACGCTCGGCGCGCTCGGTGTCACCGTGCCCGGGATCGGGATGTCCGAGTCGAGGACGGGGAAGCCGCGGGCACGGCGCCGGAACCGGGGGAAGCGCCGCGCCCGCTGAACAACCCCGTGGGGGGTCGAGCCGACGGCCGTCAGGAGACGGCCGTCAGGTACATCCCGGAGGCGCCGGTACCGGCCGTGTTGCGGCAGGAGAAGTTGCCGCTCGGCTGCGCGTGGATCAGCGCGAGACAGCGGCCGAGCGCCGACTGGCCGTAGTGGTTGGGGTGCACGTTCTCCTGGATCGGGCCCTGCGTCTGGTTCTGGTCGATCCAGCGCACCCACTCGCTGGTCGTGGCCGATGCCGGCACCGTCGCGCTGACCTGCTTGCTGGCCTTCGCGCACACCTCGCGGCCCTGCAGCATGTCCCGCAGATCCATGAACTGCACGCCCTTGGCCGCGGCGACACCCTTGAGACGGTTGGCGACCTGCGGGACGAGCGAGTCCCGGGCCCAGTCGGAGTCCAGGTTCCAGAACGGGCAGCCGCCCGTGTTGGTACGGGTCCAGCCGCTCTCCCCGTAGCGGTTGTCCGCGGCGCGCGGGATGGGGGAGGGGTACGACTGGAGCACGATCCGGTACGAGGAGGCGGCGTACCCGGCACCGGACATCACCGCCCGGATCTCGTCGACTGACTTGCCGACGCCCGCCATCGCGGCGTCGATCTTGGCGTCGACCTCCTCCTGCTGGTCGTCGTGGCAGTACGAGTACCAGACGATGTAGTCGGTCGCGCAGCTCCTGATGATGTCGGCGAAGCCCAGGTCGTTGCCGCCGATGGACAGCACGATCGTCTTCACGTCGTGGGAGGCGGCGATGGCCGCGAGCTGGTCGGCCTGCGGAGCCTCGCCCTTGTACGCCTTGCCGCCGTTCGACGCCCGGAAGACGTTCTCGGTCGTGGCGCCCGAGCAGGCGATGTTGAGCAGCGCGGAGGCGATCCCGGTGGCGCTCTTCACCTCGGCCGCGTCGGAGCGGTGACAGCCGTTGGCGGCGGTGGTGCCGTAGACACGGGAGGGGTCGTACGCGCTTCCCGTCCATGCCCGGTCGGTCCCGTTGCGGCTGCCGCTGGTGGTGAGGCTGTTGCCCTGCCAGCGCCCGGCCTCCCCGGAGATGTAGCTGTCGCCCATCGAGACGACGGCGGTGGGGCCGGAACCGGAACTCGCGGCGGCGGGGGAGGTGCCACCGGCGGCCACCAGGCCGGTGACGGCCAGCGAGGCGGCGAGAACCGCGCGCACGGCACGGTGGGGAGAGCGGCGGGGGGTGGGCATGGCTGTGCTCCTGCGTCCTTGCAGTGGAGTGAGGGACAGCCGCCGGCCGGTGGCAAGGCGGAATCTGGCACGCCGTGGCTTGTTACCGCTAGGTAGCTGCGTATCTCGGTTGCGTCACATGCCCTGTGAAACGCACTGGAGCGAAAATGGCTCCGCCCCCGGTGCTGTGCGTTCACCGGGGGCGGAGCCTGTTCGTGTTGTGACCGAAGGTGCTGCTCGGCTGCTGTGCGGGTCAGCCGGCCAGTCGGTCAGCCGGTCAGCTGGTCGTACGCCGGGAGAGTCAGGAAGTCGGCGTAGTCGGCGTCGAGGGAGACGTGCAGCAGGAGGTCGTGGGCCTGCTGCCACTTGCCGGCCGTGAAGGCCTCCTCGCCGATCTCCTCGCGGATCGCGGCCAGTTCCTCCGCCGCGATCTTGCGGGCCAGCTCGGGAGTGGCCTTCACAGCCTTCCCAGCGTGCTCGAAGACGACACCCGCGTTGATCCACTGCCAGATCTGCGAGCGCGAGATCTCGGCCGTGGCCGCGTCCTCCATCAGGTTGAAGATGGCGACCGCGCCGAGGCCGCGGAGCCAGGCCTCGATGTAGCGGGTGCCGACCTGGACGGCGTTGCGCAGGCCGTCGTACGTCGGCTTCGCGTCGAGGGAGTCGATCGCGATCAGGTCGCCGGGCGCCACCGAGACGTCCTCGCGCAGCCGGTCCTTCTGGTTCGGCCTGTCGCCGAGCACCGCGTCGAAGGAGGCCATGGCGATCGGGACCAGGTCCGGGTGGGCGACCCAGGAGCCGTCGAAGCCGTCGCCGGCCTCGCGGTCCTTGTCCGCCTTGACCTTCTCGAAGGCGACCTTGTTGACCTCGGCGTCCTTGCGGGACGGGATGAAGGCCGCCATGCCGCCGATCGCGTGCGCGCCGCGCTTGTGGCAGGTGCGGACGAGGAGTTCGGTGTACGCCCGCATGAACGGTGCCGTCATCGTGACCGCGTTGCGGTCCGGGAGCACGAACTTCGGCCCGCCGTCACGGAAGTTCTTGACGATGGAGAAGAGGTAGTCCCAGCGGCCCGCGTTGAGGCCGGCCGCGTGGTCGCGCAGCTCGTAGAGGATCTCCTCCATCTCGTACGCGGCCGTGATCGTCTCGATCAGCACGGTGGCGCGGACGGTGCCCTGCGGGATGCCGACGTAGTCCTGGGCGTAGACGAAGATGTCGTTCCAGAGGCGGGCCTCCAGGTGCGACTCCGTCTTCGGGAGGTAGAAGTACGGGCCCTTGCCGAGCTCGATGAGGCGCTTGGCGTTGTGGAAGAAGTACAGGCCGAAGTCGACCAGCGCGCCGGGGACCGGGCGGCCCTCGAAGGTCAGGTGGCGCTCCTCCAGGTGCCAGCCGCGCGGCCGCATGACGACCGTGGCCAGCTCGTCGGCCGCCTTGAGGGCGTACGACTTGCCCGACTTCGGGTCGGTGAAGTCGATGTTCCGGGTGTACGCGTCGATCAGGTTGACCTGGCCGAGTACCACGTTCTCCCAGGTGGGGGCCGAGGCGTCCTCGAAGTCGGCGAGCCAGACCCTGGCGCCCGAGTTCAGGGCGTTGATCGTCATCTTGCGGTCGGTCGGGCCGGTGATCTCGACACGGCGGTCGTTCAGGGCCGCCGGGGCCGGCGCGACGCGCCAGGAGTCGTCCGCGCGGACGGCGGCGGTCTCCGGGAGGAAGTCGAGGGTCGAGGTGCGGGCGATCTCGGCGCGGCGCTCCGCCCGGCGGGCGAGGAGCTCGTCCCGGCGAGGCGTGAACCGCCGGTGCAGCTCCGCCACGAAGGCGAGGGCCGCGTCGGTCAGCACCTCCTCCTGCCTCGGCAGGGGCTCGGCTTCGACGACGGCCAGGGGGGACGGCGCTGGTGCGGACATGAACTGTCACTTCCTTCAGCGGGCTTCACGGGCGGTGCCTTGCGGCCGCCGGGCGTCGCGGATCGGCACGGAGTGCCGCAGGCGCCGAGATACGACCGCGAGCGCCCTCACAGGATCAGGCGCTTCTGAACAGTGGATACTAGTTTCCTCATGGTGGAAGTTCAATCGTTTGTTGATGTCGAGATTCTCTGGATCGACAGAAGGTGGCGCTCAGTGCCACGTTCTTCACTCCAGGTGCGCCAGATCCGCCTCCGTGTCGATGTCGTAGGGCTCGGCCACATCCGAGCAGTCCACGAGCGTGATCGCATCCCGGTGCGCCTTCAGATAGTCACGTGCCCCCTGGTCGCCGACCGCACCCGCCGCGATGCCCGCCCAGCGGTCCGCGCCGAACAGCACCGGATGGCCCCGCTTTCCCTCGTACGAGGCCGCCGCGAGGGAATCGCGCGAGCGGTACGCCGACCGGACCCGCGCCACCGCCTGCGCGCCGATCCCCGGCTGGTCGACCAGGGAGACCAGCGCGGCGTCCACCGGCAGCGCTCCGGCGGCGAGCGAGGCCAGCCCGGCCCGCAACGAGGACCCCATGCCCTCGGCCCACTCCGGGTTGTCGACCAGGACGCAGCCCGGCAGCTGCGCCCGCTCCCGTACGAGATCGGCCGAGGCCCCGAGCACCACATGGATCACCTCGCAGCCCCCCTCCCGCAGCGCCCGCACCGCGTGCTCGACCAGCGGGCGGCCGCGATGGGTCAGGAGCGCCTTGGGGCGGCCGCCGAGGCGCCGCCCGCCGCCCGCGGCCAGCAGCAAACCGGCGATCCGGGGGACGGAACGAGGTGTCAGTGTCATGAGGACTGCATACCCCATGCGCCCCCGTGCGCCGGGCGTGCACACGGACGCCTGAATTACGTCCACGGAGTGGCGCACCCGGCGCGCGATGGCGTTAACTGGCTCGCGACTCCGGGCGCCTGACCATCGTTCGACGGGTCTGGTCGGTGTGTGGAGTTCGCCGCACAGTGCCGTGCGAGGGGGAGAACTTTGTTGCGAAGCGTTGGGCAGAGGCGTGTGAGGACCGGCAGCGGCGAGGACCCGAGGGTGGCTGAGCTGCGTGCCGCCGTCTCCCGGCTCCGTCGCGAACTGGCGGGCCACCCGGTCGAGTTCACGGACCGGGGCATCGCCGAGGACGAACTCGCCGCGCTGGACGCCATGGCCGCCGGCGGAGTCCCCGAGGTACGGCGACTGCGCCGCTCCCTGCTGCTGATCGCCGGTTCGATCGGTTCCGTCAGTGCCCTGTCGAACGGCCTTACGGGTGTCCGTCAGGCCGTCGAGCTCTTCGGAGAGCCCCCGCGCGAGCTTCGGTGACCTCGTTCGACGTGACGGGGTCGGCCGCGGCTTGCGGGGCGGCGGCGGCTGTCCCATAGTCCGAGGTATGGACGCGCGCGAGGCGGCGCTCCGTCAGGCGTACGACCATGCCGTCCGCTGGCTGGCCAGCCTGTCCGACCGCCCGGTCCCCGCCCGCGCTTCGGTCGACGAGATCGTGAGCGCGCTCGGTGCCGCACTGCCCGACGGTCCCAGCACGCCCTCCGACGTCGTCGATCTGCTGGCCACGGCCTGTGAACCGGGGCTCACGGCGTTCCCCAGCGGCCGCTTCTACGGATTCGTGGTCGGCGGCGGCGAACCGGCCGCGCTGGCCGCGGACTGGCTGGTCAGCGCCTGGGACCAGAACGCCGTGATGCGCACGGTCTCCCCCGCGTACGCGGCGGCGGAGGAGATCGCGGGCGCCTGGCTGCTCGATCTGCTCGGGCTGCCCGAGGGCGGCGCCGTCGGCTTCACCACGGGCGCCACGATGGCGAACTTCACCTGCCTCGCCGCCGCACGCGACGAGGTGGTGCGACGCGTCGGCGGAGACGTCGCCCGTGAGGGACTCGCGGGCGGACGGGCCGTGCGTGTCGTCGCCGGCGAGCACCGCCACATGGCCATCGACCTGGCGCTGCGCTACCTGGGCCTGGGGAGGCCCGGACTGGTCGCGGCGGACGACCAGGGGCGGATCCGGCCCACGGCCCTCCGTGACGCCCTGGCGTCCGGCGGGCGGAGCCCCACAGTCGTGATCCTTCAGGCCGGGGACATCCACTCCGGCGCCTTCGACCCCTTCGACGAGACGATCCGAGCCGCGCGTGAGGCGGACGCCTGGGTGCACGTCGACGGTGCCTTCGGACTCTGGGCCGCCGCCTCCCCGCGATACGCGCATCTGTCAGCCGGCTGCGAGCTGGCGGACTCCTGGGCGACCGATGCCCACAAGACCCTGAACGTCCCCTACGACTGCGGCCTCGCGATCGTGCGCGATCCGTCCGCGCTCCGGGCGGCGATGGGCCTGCGGGGCGACTACCTCATCCAGCACGCGCTCGGAGACCCCATCGACAAGGTCCCCGAGCTCTCCCGGCGCGGCAGGGCCTTCCCCGTGTGGGCCGCCCTCAGGTCCCTCGGCCGGTCGGGGGTCGCCGACCTCGTCGACCGGCTGTGCCGGCACGCCTCCGCCTTCGCCACCGGCATCGCCGGGATCGACGGCGCCACCGTCCTCAACGACGTGGTGTTCACCCAGGTCTGCGCCGAGTTCGGCGACGACGCCCGTACGGAGCGCGTGCTCGCCCGGCTGCTCGACGACGGCACCACATGGATCAGCGGCTCCACGTGGCACGGCCGACGGGTCATGCGCATCTCGGTCAGCAACTGGTCCACGACCGACGACGACGTGACGCGCGCCCTCGACGCGATCCGCCGCGCCGCCGCGGGCACCTAGAGCGGCGGGCACCTGACCCCCGCCCCGAGGGACCCGCGTCTGGGGGCTACCGTCGGATCAGGCGGCGTGCCGTCGCCGTCGCCACCGCTGCCGTGCGGGAGTCGACGCCGAGCTTCGCGAAGATGTGCACCAGATGGGACTTCACCGTCGCCTGGCTGAGGAACAGCGCCTTGCTGATCTGCTGGTTCGAAAGGCCCTCGCCCACCAGCTGGAGCACCTCCAGCTCCCGCTTCGTCAGCGCCTCCGCCGGCGTCCGCATCCGGTCCATCAGCCGGTGCGCCACCGCCGGGGCCAGCGCCGACTGGCCCGCCGCCGCCGTACGGACCGCCGCCGCCAGCTCCTCCGGCGGCGCGTCCTTCAGCAGATAGCCCGAGGCGCCCGCCTCGACCGCCGCCAGGATGTCCGCGTCCGTGTCGTACGTGGTCAGGACGAGGACCCGCGGCCCGCCCGCCCGCGCGGTGATCGCCGCCGTGGCCTCCGAGCCGTGCATCCCGGCCCCGAACTGGAGGTCCATCAGCACCACGTCCACCCCGCCCGCCGCGGCCAGCTCCACCGCCCGCTCGGCGGTCGCCGCCTCGCCGACCACGGCGAAGTCCGGCTCCGTGTCCAGGACCGCGCGCAGCCCGGCCCGTACCACCGGGTGGTCGTCGGCCAGCAGGAGACGGATCGTCATGTCGACACTCCAGCGGGAAGAGGGAGGGAGACGACGACGGCCGTGCCCTGACCGGGCGCGGACTCCACCGTGAACGTGCCACCGAGCGATTCCGCCCGCGAACGCATGGCCGGCAACCCGAACCCGCCCTCTGGGGAGGGCGCGAGCAGCGCCGGGTCGAAGCCCTTGCCGTCGTCGACCACGTCCAGCGTCACCGAGGCGTCCATGAACGACAGCGTGATCTCCGCGCGCGTCGCCGAGGCATGCCGCACGGTGTTGGCGAACGCCGACTGCGCGATGCGCAGCAGCGCCACCTCGTACGGGGTCGGCAGCTCCGTCGGCGTCCCGCTGAGCGTGAAACGCGCTCTCAACGGCACCTCCGGGCTCGGTTCGCACAGCCGCTCCAGCGCGGCCGCCAGCGAACCGTGCTCCAGATCCGGCGGCGACAGCGCCCGTACGAACCGTCGCGCCTCCGCCAGATTGTCCTGCGCCGCCCGCCGCGCCCGCTCGATGTGCCCGGTGGCGGGCGAGTCCTCCGGCAGGGCCCGCTCGGCCGCCCGCAGCAGCAGCTGGATCGAGGAGAGACCCTGCGCCAGCGTGTCGTGGATCTCGCGGGCGAGGCGTTCGCGCTCCGCGAGCGTGCCCGCATGCCGCTCGGCAGCCGCCAGCTCGGCCCGCGTCTCGATCAGTTCCTCCACCATCCGCCGTCGCCGCTCGCTCTCCCGGTACAGCGCCTGGTAGCCGAGCACCGTCGCCACCGCCACCGCCGCGCCGAGCAGCGGCCCGATGAAGACGCCCGGGTTGAGCGGCGCGCCGTGCCATACGTACGAGAGGATCGCCGCGACCGCCGTGAGTCCGACCGTCGGCAGCGACCAGCGCATCGGCAGCAGATGAAGCTGCAGGAAGTACAGCGGGAACGCCACCCACAGCCCGTCGGGGGTGGCCCACAGCAGCGCCAGCCAGGACGCGCACAGCGCCGCCAGCCACACCGCGGTGGCCCGCTGGGAGTCCCGTACGGACGGCAGGGCCGAGCCTGCCGCGTACACCGCGCCGGTCACCACCGCGAGGGCGACGCCGGCCGACGAGTCCGCCCGGACCGCCGCCAGTGCGAGCAGGCCCGCCATCAGCAGATGCAGGCAGAGGCGCAGCGCGCGCAGGGCAGGGGTGAGGGAACGCGGGTCCATGATCTGTCCAGCGTAGGCGGGGGCAGACAATCCGGACTCAACCGAAAGTTTGATTGCGGAGCCATCCGTGGCGCGATGCCGCGGGCCACCGGCCCCCGGGAAGCTTGGTCCCATGTTCGTGGCATGGAGAGACCTGCGCTTCGCCAAAGGGCGATTCACCCTGATGGGCACGGTGATCGTGCTCATCACGCTGCTCGTCGGACTGCTGTCCGGGCTGACCTCCGGGCTGGCCCGCGAGAACATCTCGGCGATCACGGGGCTGCCCGCGGACCGGCTCTCCTTCGCCGCGCCGCCCTCCGGCCAGTCGGTCTCCTTCACCAACTCGACGGTGACGGAGAGCGAGTGGCGGCGGTGGGCGCAGCGGCCCGGTGTCGCGAGCGCGCAGCCGCTCGGCATCCGCACGCTCAACGCGGCCGCCGGGGACCGTACGGCGGCCGTCTCCGCCTTCGGTACGGAGCCGTCGGCCGGTCTCGCCCCGGAGAGCCGGAAGCTCGGACCCGGCCGGGTCGTCCTCTCCGAGTCCGCCGCCGAGGAGCTCGGTGTCGCGGAGGGCGGGGCCGTACGCCTCGGTCCACTGGAGGCCACCGTCACGGCCGTGTCGGGCGACGCCTCGTACAGCCACACGCCCGTCGTCTGGACCTCGCTCGACGACTGGCAGAAGCTCGGGCACAACGGCACCACGCCGGAGGAGCAGGCCACCGTCATCGCACTGAGCGTCGCCGAGGGCGCGGACCTCGGGGCGGGCGACGCGGCGCTGGGCACCGAGTCGCGGACGATCGACGAGGCTCTGACCGCCATAGGGTCCTACCAGGCCGAGAACGGCTCGCTGCAGATGATGCGCGGCTTCCTCTTCGTCATCTCCGCGCTGGTCATAGGGGCCTTCTTCACCGTCTGGACCATCCAGCGCAGCGGGGACGTGGCCGTGCTGAAGGCGCTCGGCGCCTCGACCCCGTACCTGCTGAAGGACGCGCTCGGGCAGGCGGTGCTGATGCTCACCGCGGGCACGCTGCTCGGCACCGGCCTCGCGGTCGGCGCCGGCGTGCTGATCAGCGGCGGGGACGTGCCGTTCGTCCTGGAACCGCTGACCGTGCTCGGGCCGGCCGCCGTGATGATCGTCCTCGGTGTCCTCGGCGCCGCCCTGTCCATCCGGCGGATCACCGCCGTCGACCCCCTGACCGCGCTCGGGAGTGCCCGATGACTCTGCTGCTCGACGACGTGACGCTGACGTACCCGGACGGCGAGGGGCGGCTGACCGCCCTCGACTCGGTCTCCCTGGAGGTGCCGGCGGGCCGTCTGACCGCGGTCGTCGGCCCCTCCGGCTCCGGCAAGTCCAGCCTGCTGGCGGTGGCCGCGACGCTGGTGAGCCCGGACCGGGGGCGGGTCGTCGTGGCCGGTACGGAGACGGGGGCGCTGGACGCGGCGGGCCGGGCGGCGCTGCGGCGTGAGCGGGTCGGGATCGTCTTCCAGCAGCCGAATCTGCTGGGGTCGCTGACGGCGGTGGAGCAGTTGCAGGTGATGGCGCATCTGTCGGGAGCCAGGCCGAAGGCGGTACGGGACAGGGCCCTGGCCCTCCTGGACGCGGTCGGCCTGGCGGACCTGGCGGGGCGCCGGCCGCACCAGCTCTCGGGCGGTCAGCGGCAGCGCGTCAACATCGCACGGGCGCTGATGAACGAGCCGTCGGTGCTGCTGGTCGACGAGCCGACGAGCGCGCTGGACCACGAGCGGGGGGCGGAGGTCGTGGCCTTGCTCGCGACGCTGACGCGGGAGCGGGGGACGGCGACGGTATTGGTGACGCACGACTACACGCATCTGGCATGCGCGGACGGGACGGTGCTGGTCCAGGACGGCCGAGTCACGGAACGGGCGGCGGCGGCCTGATCAGCGGGGCTCCCTCGCACCCCGTTGTGGGCGATCGTTCCGCTGGGGCGGAACGCCTGCCCACAACCCGGCTGGGTGGGTGGCACCGCGCTGCCGAGCGCTTCAAGGGTGGGCGCCGCCCTCCCTCTGGGGCGCGGGCGCGCCACCCGGCCGCTACGCTCCGCCGTTCGGCGCCGTGGTGTTCGCCAGCGCCGTCGAGAGTTCCTGCGCGACCTCCTGGAGGATCGGGACGATCTTCTCCGTCGCCGCCTCCGTCACCCGTCCCGCCGGGCCCGAGATCGAGATGGCCGCCGCGGTGGGGGAATTGGGGACCGACACCGCGAGGCAGCGGACTCCTATCTCCTGCTCGTTGTCGTCGACCGCGTACCCCGCGTCCCGGACCAGCGCGAGCGCGTCCAGGAAGCCCTCCGGCGTGGTGATCGTCTTCTCGGTGGCGGCCGGCATCCCCGTACGGGACAGCAGCGCGCGCACCTCCTCCGCCGGGGTGTAGGCCAGCAGCGCCTTGCCCACGCCCGTGGAGTGCGGCAGCACGCGCCGGCCGACCTCGGTGAACATGCGCATGGAGTGCTTGGACGGCACCTGGGCGACGTACACGATCTCGTCGCCGTCGAGCAGCGCCATGTTCGCGGTCTCGCCCGTCTCCTCGACGAGCCGCGCGAGGTACGGGCGCGCCCAGGTGCCGAGCAGCCGGGAGGCCGACTCGCCCAGGCGGATGAGGCGGGGGCCGAGTGCGTACCGGCGGTTGGGCTGCTGGCGTACGTAACCGCAGGCCACGAGTGTGCGCATCAGCCGGTGGATGGTGGGCAGCGGCAGTCCGCTGCTGGCGGAGAGCTCGCTCAGCCCGACCTCGCCCCCGGCGTCGGCCATCCGCTCCAGGAGATCGAAGGCACGCTCGAGGGACTGGACGCCACCGCTCGCGGCGGCGGGCTTGGCGGCGTCGGTGGTGCTGGCGCTGGACGTCGGCACGTCAAGGTCCTTTCGGGGCAGGCGGGCAAGGCAGCAGCCTACCGGGCCGTCCGGTCGGACACACGGTCCCGGTCGCGGCGTACGGGCCGGTCAGGGGGGTGTTTGTCCGGTGTCGGCGGCTGCCCGGCGACATCCGCCTCGTCCCCGCATGTACGGAGCTACGTTCTACTGTACGAAATTCCCATTCCACTTCATGGAAACATCCAAGTAGGGCGCGCTGTGGGCGGCGGCGACGGGGTCATGCTGGAAGTGTGCCCTTGACGACATGTCGTCCCGAGTGAAGACTCCTTCAACAGTTCGTTGAATTTCTGCTGGAAAGGGGTACGGGTGGACGTCAACCTGGTACTGCGCTCGACACGCGTCATCACCCCCGAGGGGACGGGGCCCGCGTCGATCGCCGTCTCCGGCGGGACCATCGTCGCGGTGCTGCCGTACGACGCCGAGGTCCCGGAGGGCGCTCGGCTGGAGGACGTCGGTGACGACGTCGTACTCCCCGGGCTCGTCGACACCCATGTGCACGTGAACGACCCCGGCCGCACCGAGTGGGAGGGCTTCTGGACCGCCACCCGCGCCGCGGCCGCCGGCGGCATCACCACCCTCCTCGACATGCCGCTCAACTCGCTGCCGCCGACCACCACGGTCGAGCACCTGCGGGTCAAGCAGGACGTCGCCCGCACCAAGGCGCACATCGACGTCGGCTTCTGGGGCGGCGCGCTGCCCGACAACGTCAAGGACCTGCGCCCCCTGCACGACGCCGGTGTCTTCGGCTTCAAGTGCTTCCTGTCGCCGTCCGGCGTGGACGAGTTCCCCGAGCTGGACCAGGAGCAGCTGGCGAACTCGCTCGCCGAGATCGCCGGGTTCGGCGGTCTGATGATCGTCCACGCCGAGGACCCGCACCACCTCGCCGCCGCCCCGCAGCGGAGCGGCGAGAGGTACGCCGACTTCCTCGCCTCCCGGCCCCGCGACGCCGAGAACACCGCGATCGAGAACCTGATCAACCAGGCCCGGCGCCTCAACGCCCGCGTCCACGTCCTGCACCTGTCCTCCTCGGACGCGCTGCCGCTGATCGCCGCAGCCAAGGCCGAGGGCGTCAAGATCACCGTCGAGTCCTGCCCGCACTTCCTCACGCTCACCGCCGAGGAGGTCCCGGACGGGGCGACGGAGTTCAAGTGCTGCCCGCCGATCCGCGAGGCGTCCAACCAGGACGCGCTCTGGGACGGTCTCGCCGACGGGACGATCGACTGCATCGTCTCCGACCACTCGCCCTCCACCGCCGACCTCAAGACCCCGGACTTCGCCTCGGCCTGGGGCGGCATCTCGTCCCTCCAGCTGGGCCTGCCGGCGATCTGGACCGAGGCCCGCCGCCGCGGCCACGGCCTGGAGGACGTCGTCCGCTGGATGTCCGCGGGCCCCGCGCGCCTCGCCGGGCTGGAGAAGAAGGGCGCGATCGAGGCCGGCCGCGACGCCGACTTCGCCGTCATCGACCCCGAGGCGACCTTCACCGTCGACCCGGCCGAGCTCCAGCACCGCAACCGCGTCACCGCCTACGCGGGCAGGACCCTGCACGGCGTGGTCACCTCCACCTGGCTGCGCGGCGAGCGGATCGTCGACCGCGGCACCCTCACCGAGCCCTCCGGCAGCCTCCTCGAAAGGAACAACTGACGTGTCCGCCATACCCAGCTTCACCGGCGACGCCAGCCCCTACGGCGGCGGTGACCCGTACGCCGACTACCGCACGGCGGACTTCCCCTTCACGCAGTACGCGGACCTCGCCGACCGCCGGCTCGGCGCCGGTGTGATCGCCGCCAACGACGAGTTCTTCGCCGAGCGCGAGAACATGCTCAAGCCCGAGGCCGCGGAGTTCGACCCCGAGCACTTCGGGCACAAGGGCAAGATCATGGACGGCTGGGAGACCCGCCGCCGCCGTGGCGTGTCCGCCCAGCAGCCCCACCCGACGGAGGACGACCACGACTGGGCGCTCGTACGCCTCGGTGCCCCCGGCGTCGTACGCGGCATCGTCATCGACACCGCGCACTTCCGCGGCAACTACCCGCAGGCCGTCTCGGTCGAAGCCGCCTCCGTGGCCGGCTCGCCGTCGCCCGAGGAGCTCCTCGCGGACGACCTGAAGTGGACGACCCTCGTCCCGCGCACCGCCATCGGCGGCCACGCCGCCAACGGCTTCGCCGTCGACGTCGAGCAGCGCTTCACCCACCTCCGGGTCAACCAGCACCCCGACGGCGGCATCGCGCGCCTGCGTGTGTACGGAGAGGTCGCCCCGGACCCGAAGTGGCTCGGCGTGCTCGGCACCTTCGACCTCGCCGCGCTCGAGAACGGCGGCCAGGTCGAGGACGCCTCCGACCGCTTCTACTCCCCGGCGACCAACACCATCCAGCCGGGCCGCTCCCGCAAGATGGACGACGGCTGGGAGACGCGCCGCCGCCGCGACAAGGGCAACGACTGGATCCGCTACAGCCTGGTCGCCGAGTCCGAGATCCGCGCGGTCGAGATCGACACCGCGTACCTCAAGGGCAACAGCGCGGGCTGGGCGGCGCTCTCCGTGGCGGCCGAGGGCTCCGAGGACTGGACCGAGATCCTGCCCCGGACCCGTCTCCAGCCCGACACCAACCACCGCTTCGTGCTGGACACGCCTGCGGTCGGCTCCCGGATCCGGATCGACATCTACCCCGACGGCGGCATCTCCCGCCTCCGCCTCTTCGGTTCGCTCACCGACGAGGGCTCGGCGCGCCTGACGGCCCGCCACCAGGAACTGGGCGGGTAACGACACCCCGCCCGGCACACGAGGGCGCACCGGCCGACAGCACCGGTGCGCCCTCGCGAAAGCCCCCTATTCCTTGGGCTCGGTTCGCCTCCGGGCGCTGTGAGCCGGGCTCACGACCCGCGCGCCCTTCGGCTCACTCGCCGGCCCCCGTGCCTGCCCCTCGCGGCCGCCGCCTGCGCGGCGAGGAATGCCCCTCGTGCCTCGGCGGGGCGTCACGGTGCCGGCGGCAATCGGACACCGAAGACCGAGGGCCCCGACGGACGAAGCCCACCCCTGGCGCCCACCGATGACTTTCGCCGAGCGGTGGAGTCGGAGCTTGTGAGACACGATGGACCGGGGGATCCCGGCAGCAGCGAAAGGGCAGCACCATGGGCAAGCTCTCCCTCACCCAGTTCGTGACGATCGACGGCGTCTACCAGGCGCCCGGCGGGCCCGAGGAGGACCCCAGCGGCGGCTTCGAGCACGGCGGCTGGTCCGTCCCGTACGGCGACGAGGACTTCGGCGCCTTCATGGACGAGGTCTTCCAGCGACCGGCCGCCTTCCTGCTCGGCCGCCGGACGTACGACATCTTCGCGGGCTACTGGCCGAAGCAGACCGACCCCGCCAACCCCGTCGCCTCCAAACTCAACTCCCTCCCCAAGTACGTCGCCTCCACCACCCTCAAGACGGCCGACTGGGCCGGCACCACCGTCCTCGGCGGCGACGCCGTCACGGAGGTCGCGGCCCTGAAGGACCGCGTGGACGGCGAGGTGCAGATGCACGGCAGCGGCGGCCTCGCCAAGTCCCTGCTGGCCGCCGACCTCATCGACACGCTCCACCTGCTCGTCTTCCCCGTCGTCCTCGGCTCGGGCCTGAACCTCTTCGACGGCGCCCGGCCCACCGCCTTCCGCAACGTCGGGACCCGGACGACCGGCTCGGGCATCGCCATCAGTACGTACGAGCTGGCGGGCCGTCCCGAGTACGGGAGCTATGTGTAGACGAAACATGTAGCCGCCACCCGTTGCTCCGGGTACGGTGATCGTCCCGCGTGCGAGCCGCCGAAGCCTCCACCCCGTCCGACGAGTTGGAGCAGGCCCGCGATGACGTCGATTGCCGCTTCCGTACCCTTTCGTGCCCCGCGCCGCGTCTGGCTCACCGACCTCCCGGTGCTGCTCGTCGCCGTCGTCTGGGGTGCCAGCTACCTCGCGGCCAAGGGCATCACGACCACCCACACGGTCGTCGCCGTCCTGGTCCTGCGGTTCGCCGTCGTCCTGCCCGCCCTCGTCGTCGCCGGATGGCGGGGGCTGCGGGCGCTGACCGCCGCCCAGTGGCGCGGCGCCGGCCTTCTCGGCCTGATCCTCAGCGGGATCTTCCTCCTGGAGACCTACGGAGTCGTCCACACCTCCGCCACCAACGCGGGCCTGATCATCAGCCTCACCATGATCTTCACGCCGCTGGCCGAGGCCGCCGTCACCAGGACCTTCCCCCAGGCTCGCGGCTCCGCTCGAGCAGGGGGGACCCCCATGCCCCGCGCCTTCCTGGCCGCCGCCGGGCTCTCGGTGGCCGGCGTGGTGCTGCTGACCCAGGGCGGAGGCTTCACCACTCCGTCCCTCGGCGATCTGCTGATGCTGCTCGCAGCCCTCGCCCGGACCGTGCACGTGCTGGCCATGTCCCGGATCAAGGCGGTCGAGGGCGCCGACTCGCTCTCCCTGACCACCGTCCAACTCGGCTCCGCCGTCGCCGTCTTCGCCCTGCTCGCCGCCGCCCCCGGCACCGGCGCGTCCCCCTGGTCGGTGGCGCTCGACTTCGGCCCGCGCGAATGGGCCGGGCTGCTCTTCCTCTCCGTCTTCTGCACGCTCTTCGCCTTCTTCGTACAGATGTGGGCCGTCCGCCGCACCTCCCCCTCGCGCGTCAGCCTCCTACTCGGTACGGAGCCCCTGTGGGCCGCGGCCGCGGGCATCGCGATCGCCGGCGACCGGCCCGGCGTGCTCGGCATCGCGGGCGCCGTTCTCGTTCTGGCGGGGACGAGTTGGGGCCGCCGAGCCGCCGACGAGAGCGGCCGGTAGGTTCTAGCGCCATGCGTTCACTCTCGTACGACATAGAATTCCGCGCCCGCGCGCGGCGTACCCAGGGCTGGGGACTGGGGCTGCTGGCCGTCGCCGGACTGATGTGGATCTGGCTGGCCGTACTGATCTTCTCGCCGTACGAGGCCGAGTGGGACGGCCGGAGCAAGGACTGCGTCTCCCGCTGGACCAGCGAGAACCTGCACAACAGCGACAGCAGGTGCGTCAACGAACGCGACTGGCCCGAGCTCCTCGCCGTCCTCGGCGGCTCGGTGCCCGTCGCCGTCGTCGGCAGCGTCCTCTACACCAGCGGTTCGGTCTCCCACCGCATGGCCGAGCACCTCGCCGAGGTCACGCGCCTCACCGAGGCGAGCGCCTGACCCCGGACGCGCGCAGAGCGGTCCCCCGGCGCCGGTGGCAGCGGGGCGGGGTCAGGGACGCTCGGAGAACTGCAGCATCCCGCCGACGGAGAAGCACACCGCTCCCGCGAGGGTCCCCCAGTTCGCGATGTCGACGTTCACCAGATTCCCGGTCGCGGGCCGGGTGAAGGCGGCCAGTGCCGACACCATGAAGAGGACCGACCCGAGCTGGTTGATCGCGACGATCCACCAGGCGAGCTCGTGCGCGCGCATGCGCGGCCTGCCGTGGCACACCTCGACCAGGGCGAGGTGCCCCGAGACCAGGAACAGGGTGCACCCCACCATGTCGGGGGCCCAGACGAGCCTGTTCATCTGATGCACCGAGAGTCCCTGGAGCAGGGAGCTCAGCAGATTGACGCCGAACACGAGCGTGCCGGCGAACAGCAGGAAGGTGCTGAGCCAGTCGATCCGGGCCGGTTCGTAGCGCCACCACGACCAGGGCCGCGCGATGAGCCTGCCGGCCTCGCCGTCCCGGTGGGGTGTGTTGATGCTCTGGAGGAGTGAGGCGTACCCGCCGGTGTTGAAGAACAGGCCGCCGGTGAAGTAGATCCAGGCGCTCGTCACGTCGCCCGGGCCGAACTGCGCCAGTCCGGCCCCGAGGGCGAAGAGCGCGCCGCCGACCGTGAAGGCCCCCGCGGCGATGGCGTTCAGTCTGCGCATGCGGCCGACGGCCACCGCGTCCGCCTGTCGGGTACGAGCCTGCGCCTCACCCGTGGCCCGTACGGTCAGGCGCGCTCGTTTGCGTGCCAGGCGGGACTCCCAGACCGCGGTGCCCCCGTCCCGGGGTCGCCAGGTGAGCCGGGTCGTGAACGGTCCGGCTCCCTCGGGGTGCTCCTCGGCTCTGACCACCCGCCGACTCTATCTCGATGGGGGCAAATAGTGCTTTTGGGGCACACGCTAGGTCAGTACGTTGACGGCACGGGCGACGACGAGGCCGAGGATGAGCAGGGAGACGAGCGACTGCACCGCCATGGCCATCTTGGCCCAGGGGGCCAGCGGCATGACGTCCGTCGGGCTGAAGGCGGTGGCGTTGGTGAGCCCGAGGTAGAAGTAGTCGACGAAGCGCGGGCGCCAGCCGGGGGCGCTGAGCTCGGGGCTGAGCTGCTGCGGGAAGGCGAGCGCCGGGGTGGCGGGCATGTGGTGGGCGCGGGCCGCCGCGCCACCGCTGTCGAGTTCGAAGTACAGCAGGGCGAACGCGAGGACGGTGCCGGCCCAGACGGTCCCGCCGGTCTGCAGCAGACTCGCCGCGGAGGCGGTCTCCTTCCCGCCGTGGATGATGTCGTCCGTCAACTGCACGGTCGACCAGACGGCGCCGAGCGCGAGGACGCCGACCAGGGCGATCGACACGACGCGCAGGACGGTCGAGCGGCGGTCGATCCGTCCCGGGTCACCCGCGATCAGCGCGAGCAGGAGGAGCCCTTCGATGCTGGGGAGCACCCAGACGGGGGCCAGCCGCAGGTCGTCCGGGAGCAGCAGGGTCAGCGTCATGGCGGCCACGACGGCGGTGGCCATCGGCCAGCGGGCCTCGCCGACGACTTCGTCCGGCCCCGCCGAGGGATCGGTGGCGTGCTCTCGGCTCACGTCGGTAGCCCCCTGTCGGTGTCGCCACCACCCCACTACACCTCCGCCGGCCGCGCAGCGCCCGGGATCCGTCCGGGTCAACCGGCCGACCGGAACGGCGGACGTCGCCTCAGGTGCGCCGCTTGGTGTCGGCGATCATGACGATGGCGAAGCCGAGCACCGCGATCGCGACGTTGGTGAGGATCTCCCGGCCCTCCAGGAACGAGACGTTCTCCGTCAGGAACCGGGTGAACCCCATGAACGGGAACCAGCCGGTCAACTCGCGCAGCACCCCCGCGATGCCGCCGATCAGCACCACACCGCCCACGAACTCCACCATCTTCTTCATGGGTCGATCCTGGCGTCGCGCTCCTCGCGCCCGCGTCGGCCGGTGGGACAGAGCCGGTGCTACCGAAGTCTCGTACCTTGCGACTTTGGTAGCCATCGGCCGTTCCCACCCGGCCCCGCGCCCCTGACGTGCGTACTTTGGTTCGTATGACACGTACGGACCGCTACGCCTGGCTGCTGCCCTCGGCCATGGCCGACCCTCCGGCCGACGCCCCACCCGGGCGCAGGCCGCGCCGCACCGTACGTGACTGGGTCGTCGACACCACGCTCTTCCTCCTCGCCGTCCTCTTCGGCATGATCGCGGCCGACGCCACCGACCAGCTCAACAGCGAAGCCGTCGCCCTGGCCGACCAGATCGTCGGCGCCGCCGCCTGTTGCGCCCTCTGGCTGCGCCGCCGCTGGCCCGTCGGGCTCGCGGTCGCGCTGGCCCTCGTCAGCGTGGTCGCTCCGCTCGCCGGCGGCGCTTTCCTCGTGAGCCTGTTCAGCCTCGCCGTCCGGCGGCCCTTCCGCGAGGTCGCCTGGGTCGGTGTGCTCTCCGTCGCCGGCACCACCGCCCAGGTCTTCGTGCGCCCGGACCCCTCCACCGGGACCGTTCCGGGGATCCTCATCGGCTTCATCCTGGTCCTCCTGGTGACCGCCTGGGGGATGCTCGTACGCTCCCGGCGCCAGCTCGTCGAGGCCCTGCGCGAACGCGCCCGGCGCGCCGAGGCCGAGGCGGAACTGCGCGCCGAGCAGGCCCAGCGGCTCGCCCGCGAGGCCATCGCCCGAGAGATGCACGACGTCCTCGCCCACCGGCTCACCCTCCTCAGCGTGCACGCCGGAGCGCTGGAGTTCCGGCCCGACGCCCCACCCGAGCAGGTCGCCCGCGCCGCCGGAGTCATCCGGGACAGCGCCCACGAGGCGCTCCAGGACCTCCGGCAGATCATCGGCGTCCTGCGTGCGCCCGGAGAGGGCGGGGAGGGCGATCGGCCGCAGCCCACGCTGGCCACCCTCGACGCGTTGGTCGCCGAGTCCCGCCAGGCCGGCACCAAGGTCGTCCTCGACTCCACGATCGACGATCCGGACGCGGTGCCGGCCTCCACCGGCCGCACCGTCTACCGGATCGCTCAGGAGGGCCTCACCAACACCCGCAAGCATGCCCCCGGCACCGAGGTCACCCTCACCGTGCGCGGCCGGCCCGGCGACGGCCTCACCATCGACGTCCACAATCCGGCCCCCACCGGACCCGTCCCGCACGTCCCCGGCTCCGGTCAGGGGCTCATCGGCCTCACCGAGCGCGCCACCCTCGCCGGCGGGCGCCTCGACCACGGCCCGGCCCCCGGCGGAGGGTTCGCCCTGCACGCCTGGCTACCGTGGCCCTCATGACCATCCGTCTGCTCGTCGTCGACGACGACCCCCTGGTCCGCGCCGGCCTCACCTTCATGCTCGGCGGCGCCGACGACATCGAGATCGTCGGCGAGGGCACCGACGGCCGCGACGTCCCCGAACTCGTCGCCCGCGTCGCCCCGGACGTCGTCCTCATGGACATCCGGATGCCGCACGTCGACGGCCTGACCGCCACCGAACTGCTGCGCGCCCGCCCCGACGCCCCCGAGGTCGTCGTCCTCACCACCTTCCACGCCGACGAGCAGGTGCTGCGCGCCCTGCGCGCCGGCGCGGCCGGATTCGTCCTCAAGGACACCCCGCCCGCCGAGATCGTCGCCGCCGTACGCCGTGTCGCGTCCGGCGACCCCGTGCTCTCCCCGGCCGTCACCCGCCAGCTGATGAGCCATGTCACCGGCCGGCCGGAGCAGCCGAGGAGCGCGACCGCGGCGGGCCGGCTCGCCGAGCTCGCCCAGCGCGAACGCGAGGTCGCCGTCGCCGTCGGCCGCGGGCAGTCCAACGCCGAGATCGCCGCGGCCCTCTATATGAGCGTGCCGACCGTCAAGACCCATGTCTCGCGGATCCTCGCCAAACTCGGCCTCAACAACCGCGTCCAGATCGCGCTCCTCGTCCACGACGCCGGCCTCCTCGACGACGACGGCGCCTAGGGCCAGTCCGTCGTCGGTGGGCAACTAGCCCGGCAGGCCTCGGGAGGACATGGCCCACTGCACGGGGCCGGGTCGAGCGGGCCGACCACGCGGACGAGGCATCCCGGAGATCGCGCCTACCGGGCGTCGACGAGGGCGACGGCCTCGGCGAAGTCGGCGTACGCGGGCTCGAAGGTGCGGGCCGCGACGAGGAACATCGAGCGGTCCGTCAGGGCCCGGGCGAGGCGTGCAGGGTCGTCGGGCAGGCGGCGGGCGAGCGCCACGCCTTCGTCGAAGTACGGCGTGAGCCGCTCCCCGAGCCCATAGGAGTGGTTGCCTTCGATCAGGGCCGCGCGGATGCTGATTCTGCGCTGGACGTCCACCAGTTCGGCCAGTCGGCCGGCCCCGCGCAGTCGAGCCGCTTCCGTTTCGAGCCCTGGCAGGCTGCCGAGAAAGGCATGCCTCGTGTCGCTCGACCATCCGAGGTCGGTGCCGAACGGCGGCATCGGGGACTCGGCGCTCGCAGCCGGTTCGTCGGCCCGCCCCGACAGGGCGAACAGGGTGACCCACCACGCGAGGATGCAGCTCCAGTTGTGCGGCTCGCCCGTCGTCGCCAGCTCTTCCAGGACGGCAAGGGCCTCCCGCCGAGTGGCCGCGGCGTCCGCGCCGTGCCCCGCCGCCTCGCGCATCCGGGAGTGGTGCACCAGCGCCCAGGTGAGGATGGCCAGCGCCGTGCGCTGCCCGGCGGCCTCGCGCCGGGTCTGGTCGAGGAGCTCGCCGAAGACAGCCGATGCCGCGTCGTGCAGACCGGCGCCCTCCAGGTTCGCCGCCCACTCGACCATGTTCCAGAAGGAGTGCTCCGGTATGCCGTTCCGGGCTGCCTTCTCGTTGAGATCCGCGGCCTCCCGGAACCGCCCCTCCTCGGCCAGGACGTTCGCCAGCCGCCCGCTCTGTCCGGCCTCGGCCATGTCCTCGCATGCCGCATGCCCCTCGGGCCGGCGTCCGAGCGCGAACAGGGCCGCCTGGTAGGCGTCCAGGGCCCTGCACAGCCGTTCCGCCCGAGCCGGCGCCCCGGCCTCGATCCTCCGCGCGGCTTCGACCGCTTCGGAGGCCAGCCTCAGGTCCACCTCCGGGTCCCTGCTGCGGTAGCCCATCGAGAGGAGCGCGTCGACCAGCTTCGGCAGATACGCCTTCGGGCTCACCTCCGCCAGAACCCTGTACGCGTTGACCTGTTCGAGCAGGCGCAGCCGGCCGGAACCCAGCAGCAGCACCCGTGCCCGCAGCACCGCGTCGTGATCGATCTTCCCCATGTTCCCCCTGTCGTCCGGGTGATTCACGAAGGAGATTCTGGGAGTCGGGGAGCGGACCGGACAAGGTTCGCGAACTGTGCTTTCCGTCCTACGGAAATCGGCGCTGACCTGTCATGATGGACATGCTCTTACACCAGCGCAGCGGCGCTACGGCCCGGACCGGCCGGCACCGCAACAACCCTGGGCAGGATCGACCGGACAGCGCCTAGGGTGGAACGATGTCCTTCATCGAACTGGGGGAGTGGGGCGCGGACTTCACCGCGAATCCGTATCCCTACTACGCGAAGCTCCGCGAGAGCGGTCCCGTCCACCACATCCGTATGCCCGACGGCTGGGAGTTCTGGCTCGTCGTCGGCCACGAGGAGGGGAGGGCGGCACTCGCCGACCCGCGCCTGGTGAAGTCGCCGTCCGTCATCGACTTCGTCCCGGTCGACGAGGAGGTGATCGGCCCCAACCTGCTCGCCGTGGACCCACCGGACCACACCCGGCTGCGCAAGCTCGTCGCGCGGGAGTTCACCGGCCGGCGGGTGGAGGCCCTGCGCCCCCGCATCCAGGAACTCGCCGACGAACTCGTCGACGCCATGGCCCCGGCCGGCCGGGCCGATCTCGTGGACTCCTTCGCGTTCCCGCTCCCCATGACCGTCATCTGCGAGCTCCTCGGTGTTCCGGCGGCCGACCGGGACTCCTTCCGCCGCTGGTCGAACGAGCTGGTCGCACCGGCCGGCGGAACGCCCGCGCGGGAGGTCGTCGAGGGCTTCGGCGCCTATCTCGACGAGCTCATCGAGAACAAGCGGGCCTCCGGGCCCAAGGACGACCTGCTGTCCGCGTTGATCGCCACCCGCGCCGAGGACGGCGACCGGCTCTCCCTGCCCGAACTGCGGGGAATGGCATACCTGTTGCTCGTCGCCGGACACGAGACCACCGTCGGGCTGATCACCAACACGATGCGGGCGCTGTTCGCCCACCCGGACCAACTCGCCGAGCTCCGGGCCGACTTCGGACTGCTCGGCGGGGTTATCGAGGAAGGGCTTCGCTACGACGGGCCGGTGGAGACCACCACCTTCCGGATCGCCAAGGAGCCGACCACCGTCGGAGGCGTGGACATCCCGGCCCGCTCGGCCGTCTTCGTCTCCCTCGCGGCCGCCGACCGCGACCCGAAGCGCTTCCCCGAGCCGGACCGCTTCGACATCCGTCGCGAGCCGCGCGGCCATCTGTCCTTCGGACACGGCATCCACTACTGTCTCGGCGCGCCGCTCGCCCGCCTCGAGGGCGCCATCGCGATCCGGACACTCCTGGAGCGTTTCCCGAGGCTGGAACTCGACCCCGACGGCGCTCCCTGGGAGTGGATGCCCGGCCTGCTCGTCCGCGGTGTGCGCCGCCTTCCCGTCCGGTGGTGACCCGATGACCGATGCCTCGCACGACCTCGACCTCGACCTCGCGCGGAAGGTCCTGGACGCCCAGCCGTTCAGCCGGCTCGTCGGCGCCCGGATCACGGCCTTCGGTGACGGCGCGGCCACTCTGGAGGTGGACTTCCGTGAGGAACTCCGGCAGCAGAACGGCTTCGCGCACGGCGGCGTGCTCTCGTTTGCCGCCGACAACGCGCTCACCTTCGCGGCCGGCACCGCGCTGGGCGCGGCCGTCCTGACCGCCGGCTTCTCCATCCAGTACGTCCGCCCCGCGCGCGGCCGCACGCTCGTCGCCCGCGCGAGCGTGGTCCACGCGGGGCGACGGCAGGCGGTGGTCCGGTGCGACCTGCTGACGGTGGACGAGGAGGGCGACGAGACCCTGTGCGCGGTGGCACAGGGAACGGTCCTCTCCGCAAACGGCTGAGGGGTCGCTCCACGCCGGGGCCGGTCGACGGCAGGACCGGTCGACGACCAGGACCGGCCTGCGGCGACATCCCGACCTGCGAGGCGAGCCCGGCCCGCGACGCGATCTCGCCCCCGCCGGGATCGCCCGCCCCCGTGGTTCCGGCCGCTACGACGGGATCTCGGCGAGGGCGACCGGTCGCCGTTCGCGCCGTGAGCGCTCGCAGGCCTCCGCGATCCGGAGCGCCTCCAGCGCCTCGCGGCCGTCGCACGGGTTCGGCGCCTCACCCCGTACGAGACGTACGAAGGCGTCCAGCTCGGCCTCGTACGCCGGCGCGAACCGCTCCAGGAAGCCCGGCCAGGGCTTGACGGGGGCGGGCGGTCCCGAGGGCTCCACCGAGGTGAGCGGGGTCCGGTCGTCCAGGCCGACGGCGATCTGGTCCAGCTCGCCCGCCAGCTCCATGCGTACGTCGTAACCGGCGCCGTTGCACCGGGTCGCCGTCGCCGTGGCGAGCGTGCCGTCGTCGAGGGTCAGCAACGCCCCGGCGGTGTCCACGTCGCCCGCCTCGCGGAACATCGCGGGGCCCGCGTCCGAGCCGGTGGCGTACACCTCGACGACCTCGCGCCCGGTCACCCAGCGCAGTATGTCGAAGTCGTGCACCAGGCAGTCCCGGAAGAGACCGCCGGAGAGCGGCAGGTACGCGGCGGGCGGTGGAGCCGGGTCGGAGGTGGCCGCCCGGACGGTGTGCAGGCGGCCGAGCCGACCCGTCCGCACGGCCTCGCGGGCGGCGGCGTACCCGGCGTCGAAGCGGCGCATGAAGCCGAGCTGGAGCTCCGTGCCCGCGGCCTCGACCGCCCGCAGCGCGCCGAGCGTGCCGGGCACGTCCAGGGCGATGGGCTTCTCGCAGAAGGCGGGCAGTCCGGCCTCCGCCGCGCGGCCGATCAGCTCGGCGTGGGCCGCGGTGGCCGAGGCGATCACGACGGCGTCGAGGGCGTGGTCGAGGAGGGCGGCGACGGTGGGCGCCGCGCCGGCGCCGATGGCCCCGGCGACCTGCGCCGCCCGGGTGGCGTCCGCGTCCGCCACGACGAGCGATTCGACCTCCGGATGGCGGGCGAGCACGCCCGCGTGGAAGGCCCCGATACGTCCCGTTCCGATCAGTCCGATGCGCATGGCCCCCAAGGTGGTGCCGAACGGAGACCCTGTCAAGGATTTGTCAGGACAATCGGACTTCACCACTTCCTGTCATCTTCTCCTCGGGCTACGCTCCCGTCCGTGTCCAAGCCGTCGTCCGCCTCGCTGCCCCCCTTCTCCGTGGACCGCACCAGCCCGGTCCCGCTCTACTACCAGCTCGCCCAGCAGCTGGAGGCGGCGATCGAGAACGGGGTCCTGACCCCGGGCAGCCTGCTCGGCAACGAGATCGACCTCGCCACCCGTCTGGGCCTCTCCCGGCCCACCGTCCGCCAGGCCATCCAGTCGCTCGTCGACAAGGGTCTCCTGGTCCGCCGGCGTGGCGTCGGCACCCAGGTCGTGCACAGTCAGGTCAGGCGCCCGCTGGAGCTGAGCAGCCTCTACGACGACCTGGAGGCGGCCGGCCAGCGCCCCGCGACCCGCGTCCTGGCCGACCGCGTCGAGCCCGCCACCGCCCGGGTCGCCGCCGCCCTCGGCGTACCGGAGGGCAGCGACGTGCGCTACGTGGAGCGGCTGCGATCCGCGCACGACGAGCCGATGGCGTACCTGCGCAACCATCTGCCGGCGGGACTCCTCGACCTGGACCCCGGACGGCTGGAGACCACCGGCCTCTACCGTCTGATGCGCGGCGCCGGTATCACTCTGCACAGCGCCCGCCAGACCGTGGGCGCCCGGGCCGCCACGGCGGCCGAGGCGGACCTGCTCGCCGAGGAGGAGGGAGCACCGCTGCTCACGATGGAACGCACCACCTTCGACGACACCGGACGTGCCGTCGAGTTCGGATCGCACCTCTACCGGGCCTCGCGGTACTCGTTCGAATTCCAGCTCCTGGTGCGCCCCTAGCCGTACACCCGCCCCGCGAAGATCCGCGCGACCCCCATGACCGATACTGCAATGCACGCAGAAGGACACAAAGGAGGGCACGGCCTCGTGACCAGGCTTCGGACAGGAGGGGTACGCGCCGCAGTCGGCGCCGTGCTCGCGGTGGCGCTCACCGCCGCACTCGCAGGGTGCAGCAGCACCGGCGGGAAGCGCGCGGAGGACGCCCGCAAGGCGGCCGCGGCCCAGGGGAAGGCGGCCGTGAACACCCCCCGGTGGACCTTCGCCATGGTGACCCACTCGGGCGACGGCGACACCTTCTGGGACATCGTCCAGAACGGCGCCGAGCAGGCGGCCGCCAAGGACAACATCAACTTCCTCTACGCCCACAGCGACGAGGCGCAGCAGCAGTCGCAGCTCATCGACTCGTACATCGCCAAGGGCGTCGACGGACTCATCGTCACCCTCGCGAAGCCCGACGCGATGAGGACCGCCGTCGAGAAGGCGGTCAAGGCCGGCATCCCGGTGATCACCGTCAACTCCGGCTCCGAGCAGTCCAAGGCCTTCGGCGCGCTCACTCATATCGGCCAGGACGAGACCGTGGCGGGCGAGGCAGTCGGCGAGGAACTCGACAAGCGCGGGAAGAAGAAGGCCCTGTGCGTCCTGCACGAGCAGGGCAACGTCGGCCACGAGCAGCGCTGCGCGGGGACGAAGAAGACCTTCGGCGGCGACCTGCAGAACCTGTACGTCGACGGCACCAACATGCCCGACGTCCAGGCGTCCATCGAGGCCAAGCTCCAGTCCGACCCCGCCATCGACGCCGTCGTCACCCTCGGCGCGCCCTTCGCCGACGCCGCCGTCCAGGCGAAGAAGACAGCGGGCTCCAAGGCGGAGGTCGACACCTTCGACCTCAACGCCAAGGTGGCCACCGCGCTCTCCGCGGGCACCCTCGGCTTCGCCGTGGACCAGCAGCCCTACCTCCAGGGCTACGAGGCCGTCGACCTGCTCTGGCTGTACAAGTACAACGCCGATGTCCTCGGCGGCGGCAAGCCGGTCCTCACCGGCCCGCAGATCATCACCAAGGACGACGCCGAGGCGCTGAAGGGCTACGCGGAGCGGGGCACCCGATGAGCCCGACCGCACCGGCGGAGCTCGACCACGTCGACGAGCGGCTGCTGCGCACCTCCCCGCTGAAGAAGCTGCTGGCCCGGCCCGAGCTCGGATCGGTGGTCGGCGCGGCCGCCGTCTTCCTCTTCTTCTCGCTGGTCGCCGACAGCTTTCTGCGCGCCTCCAGCCTCGGCACGGTCCTGTACGCGGCCTCCACCCTCGGCATCATGGCGGTGCCCGTCGCGCTGCTGATGATCGGCGGCGAGTTCGACCTCTCGGCCGGCGTGATGGTCACCACCTCGGCGCTGGTCTCGTCGATGTTCAGCTACCAGATGACGGCCAACGTCTGGGTCGGCGTCGGGGTCTCGCTGCTCGTCACCCTGGCCATCGGCGTCTTCAACGGCTTCATGCTGACCCGCACCAAACTGCCGAGCTTCATCATCACCCTCGGCACGTTCCTGATGCTGACGGGACTCAACCTCGGCTTCACGAAGCTGATCAGCGGCACGGTCTCCACCAAGTCGATCGCCGACATGGAGGGCTTCCCCTCCGCCAAGAAGCTCTTCGCCTCCCAGCTGACCATCGGCGGCGTCGAGCTCAAGGTCACCATCCTGTGGTGGATCGGCCTGGTCGCGGTCGCCACCTGGATCCTGCTGCGCACCCGCTTCGGCAACTGGATCTTCGCCGTCGGCGGCGGCGCCGACGCCGCCCGCGCGGTCGGCGTCCCGGTCGCCAGGACCAAGATCGGCCTCTACATGGGCGTGGCCTTCTGCGCCTGGATCTCCGGCCAGCACCTGCTCTTCTCCTTCGACGTCGTCCAGTCCGGAGAGGGCGTCGGAAACGAGCTGATCTACATCATCGCGGCCGTCATCGGCGGCTGTCTGATCACCGGCGGCTACGGCTCCGCCATCGGCTCCGCGGTCGGCGCGTTCATCTTCGGCATGACCAGCAAGGGCATCGTGTACGCGGAGTGGAACCCGGACTGGTTCAAGTTCTTCCTGGGAGCGATGCTCCTGCTGGCGACCCTGCTGAACGCCTGGATCCGCAGGCGTGTGGAGGCAACCAAATGACCCCCGAGCCCACCGCCCCGGCCGCCGCGCTCGTCGAGCTCGACGACGTCAGCAAGTACTACGGCAACATCCGCGCCCTCGAAGGGGTCTCCCTGGAGGTCCACGCGGGCGAGATCACCTGCGTCCTCGGCGACAACGGAGCCGGCAAGTCCACCCTCATCAAGATCATCGCGGGGCTGCACCGGCACGACGCCGGCACCTTCCGCATCGAGGGCGAGGAGGTCACGCTCTCCAGCCCGCGCGAGGCCCTGGACCGCGGCATCGCCACCGTCTACCAGGACCTGGCCGTCGTCCCCCTCATGCCGGTCTGGCGGAACTTCTTCCTCGGCTCCGAGCCCACCAAGGGCGCGGGCCCCTTCAAGCGCCTCGACGTCGAGCTGATGCGCGAGACCACCCGCACCGAGCTGCTGCGCATGGGCATCGACCTGCGCGACGTCGACCAGCCCATCGGCACCCTCTCCGGTGGCGAGCGCCAGTGCGTGGCCATCGCCCGCGCCGTCCACTTCGGCGCCAAGGTCCTCGTCCTGGACGAGCCGACCGCCGCCCTCGGCGTCAAGCAGTCCGGAGTGGTGCTGAAGTACGTGGCCGCCGCCCGTGACCAGGGCCTCGGAGTGGTCCTCATCACCCACAACCCGCACCACGCCTATCTCGTCGGCGACCGTTTCATCCTGCTCAAGCGCGGTGTCATGTCCGGCAGCCACACCAAGGATTCGGTCACCCTGGACGAGTTGACCCGGCAGATGGCGGGCGGCAGCGAGCTGGAGGACCTCCGTCACGAGCTGGAGCGCCCCACCGCTCCGTGACCGCCGCGCACCGTCGTAAGCCGCCGCCCGACACCGCACCTGGCAGAATCGAGCCGATGAGTACCTACCGCGATCTGACCCAGCGCGGGGCCACCCGAGGCGCCGCGCTGCGGACCGTCGGCACCCGAGAGCGGCGCTCCCACCTGACCGCGCCCCGGGTGCCCACCGTCGGCATCGACATCGGCGGTACGAAGGTCATGGCCGGCGTCGTCGACGCGGACGGCACCATCCTGGAGAAGGTCCGCACCGAGACCCCCGACAAGTCCAAGAGCCCCAAGGTCGTCGAGGACACCATCGTCGAGCTGGTCCTGGACCTCTCCGACCGGCACGACGTGCACGCCGTCGGCATCGGCGCGGCCGGCTGGGTCGACGCCGACCGCGCCACCGTCCTCTTCGCCCCGCACCTCGCCTGGCGCAACGAGCCGCTGCGCGACTCCCTCCAGTCCCGGCTGGCCGTCCCCGTCATGGTCGACAACGACGCCAACACCGCCGCCTGGGCCGAGTGGCGCTTCGGCGCGGGACGGGGCGAGGACCACCTCGTCATGATCACCCTCGGTACCGGCATCGGCGGGGCGATCCTGGAGGACGGCCGGGTCAAGCGCGGCAAGTACGGGGTGGCCGGCGAGTTCGGCCATATGCAGGTCGTCCCCGGCGGGCACCGCTGCCCCTGCGGCAACCGCGGCTGCTGGGAGCAGTACAGCTCCGGCAACGCCCTGGTCCGCGAGGCCAGGGAACTGGCCGCCGCCGACTCCCCGGTCGCGTACAACATCATCGAGCGGGTGAAGGGGAACGTCCCCGACATCACCGGCCCGCTCATCACCGAGCTGGCCCGTGAGGGCGACGCCATGTGCGTCGAGCTCCTCCAGGACATCGGTCAGTGGCTCGGCGTCGGCATCGCCAACCTCGCCGCCGCCCTCGACCCCTCCTGCTTCGTCATCGGCGGAGGCGTCAGCGCCGCCGACGACCTGCTGATCGTGCCCGCCAGGGACGCCTTCCGGCGCCACCTCACCGGCCGCGGCTACCGCCCCGAGGCCCGCATCACCAAGGCCCAGCTCGGCCCCGAGGCCGGCATGGTCGGCGCCGCCGACCTCGCCCGGCTCGTGGCCCGCCGCTTCCGCCGTGCCAACCGCCGCCGCGCCGAGCGCCACGAGCGGTACGAGCGCTACGCCCAGGCACTGCGCGGCGGCACCGAAGGACGCACCTCCCGCACCACCCAGGACCCGGATTCATGACCGTTCCCTCCCCGACCATCTCGCCCGAGCAGGAGACCAAGCTGCCGGAGGACAGGCGCCACATGATCCGCCGCCGCTGGCTGACGGCGATCATCATCGTACTGCTCGTCGGCATCCCCGCCGGCTATCTGGTGATCTCCGCCGGGCAGAGCCGCGACAGCGGCCGCGACAAGGAGCGAGAGTCCTCGGCCACCGGGCTGGTCGACAACTGGCCCTCGCTGATGAAGCGCCGCGTCTTCGAGGTCCCGATCCCCGCCGGAAGCACCGGGGTCGCCTACTACGAGACCAGCAACTGGAAGACCAGCAGGCTGTACGTCCAGTTCACGACGAACGCCGGCCGGCTGGACACCTTCCTGAACGACGTCGGCTCCAGCCGCTCCGAGCTGGTCCCCGGGAAGGTCACCATCGGCGACCGCGACGCCGCCATCGTGGGCTGGGACTTCACGACGGACCAGGACTGGTCCGGCACCACCGTCCGCAAGGACAAGCCGCGGCCCAGCCAGGACATCACCGTCGACCTCACCGACCCCGCCGCCCCGAAGGTGTTCGTGGTGTCCGCCACCACGCCGTGACGGGACCCACCTCCACCCCCTGACCGGAGGCGGAATCTCCGCTCATTACCCTGGAGCGAGTGAGCCAGACCCAGACACCCCCGCCGCAGCCGACCCCGACCACCCTGCAGTACCGCCTCGACGGCCCCGACGACGCCCCCGTCCTGGTGATCGGGCCCTCCCTCGGCACCACCTGGCACATGTGGGACCGCCAGATACCCGAGCTCACCCGCCAGTGGCGCGTCGTCCGTTTCGACCTGCCGGGGCACGGCGGGGCTCCGGCCCGGCCCTTCACCTCCGTCGCCGAGCTCGGTGACCGGCTGCTCGCCACCCTCGACGAGCTGGGCGTCCAGCGCTTCGGCTACGCGGGCTGTTCCATAGGCGGCGCGGTCGGCCTCGATCTCGCCCTGCGGGCGCCCCACCGGGTGGCCTCGCTCGCCCTGGTCGCCGCCTCGCCCCGGTTCGGCAGCGCCGACGAGTTCCGCCAGCGCGGTGTGATCGTCCGTACCAACGGCCTCGAGCCCATGGCCCGCACCGCCCCCGAGCAGTGGTTCACCCCCGCCTTCCGCGCCGCGCAGCCCGCGATCGTCGAATGGGCCGTGCAGATGGTCCGCACCACCGACCCCGGCTGCTACATCGGCGCCTGCGAGGCGCTCGCCGTCTTCGACGTACGGGAAGCCCTCGACCGCATCGGCATCCCCGCCCTCGTGCTCGTCGGCTCCGACGACCAGGTCACCGGCCCCGCCGAGGCCCGCACGCTGGTGGCGGGGATCGCCGACGCCCGGCTCGCCGTCGTCCCCGGCGCCTCGCACCTCGCCCCGGTCGAGCAGCCCGCCGCCGTCACCGAGCTGCTCACGGGCCACTTCGCCGGGGTCGTGCACGACACCCAGAGCGCCATTCCGGCCCTTGCGGTGCCGCCGGTCTCCGCCCCGGTCGTGCCCGTCGCCGAGATCGCGCCCGCCGAGCCGGCGGGCGAGGAGGCCGGGGCCGTGCGGCCCGATCCGTACGACGCGGGCGTCAAGCTGCGCCGCGAGATCCTCGGCGACGCCCATGTGGACGAGGCCCTGGCCGACGACTTCGGCGCCGACCTCCAGGCCCTCGTCACCCGCTACGCCTGGGGCGAGGTCTGGAGCCGCGAGGGCCTGGACCGCCGCACCCGCAGCTGCGTGACGCTGACCGCGCTGATCGCCGGCGGCCACCAGGACGCGCTCGGCGACCACACCCGGGCCGCTCTGCGCAACGGCCTGACCCCGGACGAGATCAAGGAGGTCGTGCTGCAGACCGCGGTCTACTGCGGGCTGCCGTCGGCCGAGCGCGCCCTGCGTGTGGTGGGACGGGTGATCAAGGAAGAGACCACCCCGCAGGCGTAGGCTGACCGGGCCCCGTCCGGCCCGTCCTGAGGTGGAGTCCCGTGAAGCTGACGAAGAAGTCGCATGCCTGCGTCCGTCTGGAGAAGGACGGACGGACGCTCGTCATCGACCCCGGCGGCTTCAGCGAGCAGGACGCCGCGCTCGGCGCGGACGTCCTGCTCGTCACCCACGAGCACGCCGACCATTTCGACGAGGACCGGCTGCGGGCCGGTCTGGAGTCCAACCCGGCGGCCGAGATCTGGACGCGGCGCAGCGTCGCGGCGAAGCGAGCTGACGCCGTCCCGGGCCGCGTCC
>NZ_JBHWBS010000077.1:0-28294 GCF_042735655.1 Streptomyces sp. NPDC059567
CACCCCGACCCCTCCCCCGCCGCCGCGACCGACGCCCAAGCCCAAGCCGACACCGACACCGACACCGACACCGAAGCCAAAGCCCCCGCCGCCGCCCCCGCCCGTACGCGCGGATCCCCCGCCCCCGCCGAGGCAGGAGCCCCCCAGGCCCGCCCCGCCGGTCCCTCCGCGGCCCGTACCGGCGCCCGAAGCTCCCAAGCCTCCCGCGCCGTCACCCCCGGCTCCGTCGCTGCGCCCGCGCCCACCGGCCCCGACCCCCGTCGCGCTGCCCGCGTACCGCCGCGCCGCGCGGCCCGAACCCAGGAGCGGTCCCTCGCTCGTGTCGATGATGCTGCTTGTCACCGCCCCCGCGGTGCTCGCGACCGCGATCCTGCGCCCCCGCTCCCGCTGAGCCCCGCCGAAGGAATCACCATGTCCGAATGGCTTGTCCTGACCATCGCGATGGCCGCCGCCTGCGCGGTGGTCCTCACCATCGTCGTCATCAACAACCGCCGGGTCCCCGACGACGACGATCCCAGCGAGACCCCCGACGTCATGGAGTACATGACGATGATGATCGGCGTGATCTACGCGATCGTGCTCGGCCTCGCCATCGCCGGAGTCTGGGAGGCGCGCGGCGCGGCGCAGGAGACCGTGCGTCAGGAGGCCCAGGCGCTGCACGAGATCTCGGCCCGGGTCGAGGTGTACCCGGTCGACGTCCGTACCCGGATCCGCGCCGATGTCGACGCGTACGTCTCGTACGTGGTCGACGAGGAGTGGAGCCACATGTCCGAGCACGGCGAGCTCAGCGAGGAGGGCACCCGCCTCCTGGAGCAGGTGCGCCGGAGCGTGACCGACTACCGGCCGGCCGACGATCACGAGGGGCAGGCGTACCAGCCGCTCGTGGACCAGGTGGCGGTGGTGGACGACACCCGGGGCGCACGGGGCCAGAACGCGGGGGCGACCATGCCCGGGGTGGTCTGGTTCGGCCTGATCATCGGAGCGCTGGTGACGGTCGGCCTGATCTTCACCCTGCAGATCCGGCGCACCGGCCGTGAACTGCTCCTCGCCGGTCTGTTCAGCGCGCTCATCGCCTTCCTGCTGTTCCTGATCTGGGATTTCGACGCGCCCTTCGGGCGCGGGATCTCGGCGACGGCCGCGCCGTTCACCGACCTGTTCCCGCACCTCACGAGCTAGCGGGGCGCGACACGAGTGGGCCACACGGGGGACATGAATGCCCCATTCGCCCGTCTGGGATCGCGGTCGTGGTAATGCGCTTCTAGCGTTCCGGGTATCGAGGTGCACGCCCTGTCCTTGCGCGGAAACCCCTTCCGCGGCTGCTCCTCGGGGACCCGGAGGATTCCATGCGCGCGATACGTGCCGTGTCCACTGCCCTGCTGGGGGCGGCCACTCTCGCCCTGGCCGCTCCCGTCGCCTCCGCGGCGGACGGCGCACCCGCACCGAACCCCAATGCCGCCGGAGCGAAGGCACCGGGCGATTTCGTCGTGACGCCCTCCCTGGTGGCGCCCGGCGGGCGGGTGACGCTCACCGCTCCCGGCTGCCGCAGTACGACACTGGCGTCGTCGGGCATCTTCGACACGGTGACCATCGCCCCGGGGTCCTCGGCCACCGCCACGGTGGACACGGACGCCCGGCGCGGTGCCGTCTACACGGTGGCGTTCAACTGCACCGGCGGCATCACGGACACCGTCACCCTGACCATCAGCGGCACCACCGCGTCCGCGACCACCAGCTCGACCATCCTGACCACCCCACGGGGTGTCCAGGGCGGTCTCGGCGGTTCGGTCGAGGGCGTCGACACGGCGACGCTCGCGGCCGGGGCCGGTCTGGTCCTCGCCGCGGCCACCGGAACCGTCTTCGTCGTGCGGCGCCGGATGAACCCCGACCGGGGCCGGCGTCACTGACGGCGGGAACGGTGTCACCCACCGGCCGGCACCCGAACCCGGAGCCGCGGAACCCGCACGAGCAAGACCCGCACAGGCAAGACCCGCACAAGCCCGTCGCCCCCGAGTCCTGAGAGATCAGGATTCGGGGGCGACGGGCGTATACGGCCGACCGGGAGGTTCGGCCGGTCAGGCCCTTCCGCTGCTCATGCGGCGCCGGGCGATGAAGAGACCACCACCGAGCGCGGCCGCGGCGACGAGCGAACCGCCGACGGCCATCTCCGCGGAGCTCGGCGCGAGCGAGCCGCCGATGCCGCCCAGCGCGCCCTGACCGGCCAGCACACGGAATGTCTGGGTGAGCGTGCGGCCGCCGCACTGGACAGCGAGGTTGTACTGGCCGGGCGTGGCGTTGTTGTGGATGCGGGCGGTGGCGGTGGAGACGCCGTTGACGTTGCCGGAGAGGGTGACCGTCGGGAAGGCGTTGGACGAGACCGTGCCCCCGGCGCAACCCCGGACGGTGATCGTGAGGGTCGCGCCCTGGTGGACGGCGAACGGAGAGACGGTGACGCTGTTGGCGCCGTCACCACCCCGACCGTCACCACCCCGACCATCACCACCCTGGTCGACCTGGTAGGAGCTGACGGCCAGATTGCCGGGTCCGTGGGCGGCGGCGAGAGGGGCTGCGAGCCCGACCGCCGCGAACGCGGTGGCGGTCACCGCCAGAGTGCGTGCAGCACGCATGGTTGAACCTCCAGTGGAAGACGCCCCAAAGCGGTGCTCCGGGAGATTCGACGAGTACGCCTTCCATGACGAACCCTCACAAGCAGTGGCGACCTGCGCATTTCGGCACTGGGCCACCCCGGTGAGGCGACACGCCGAGGAAACGGGCTTGAATCTGACGGATCCGCAGGTCACACACCGTCAGGACGATTGTCCGACGAATACTCGGATGGGTGATCGTCCCCGTCACCCGGCCTGCCCTCGGGTACCAAGGGGCTCCGAGCCCCGCTCCGTCCCCCGGCACCGGGACGCCACCCGTTCGCACCGCTCTGATCGCCGGTCCGGCCCGCCGCCCTTACCGTTCTGACGACGCCACGAAGGGAGAACCATGAGCCCCAAGGACTTCAGCGTCCTTGAGCCGAGAAGAAGACGCCCACCGTGGGGCGTCCTGGCTCTCGTCATGCTGTCCGGTCTGGCGATGATGCGCAACGGAGTGGACGTCGAGCTCGGCCCGCCGCAGCCCGCGGCGGCCGAGGCTCCCGACACGAGCCTGATCGGGGCTCCGCCCCCCATGGCCGCGGGCGTGGAGCCGCTGCCCCACGCCCCGGCCTCGCGCATCAGGATCCCTTCGATCAGGGTCGCCGCGCCGATCATGGACGTGGGTCTGGACCCGGCCGGCTGGATCGAGGCGCCGCCCCCGCAGGACGCCAACCTGGCCGGCTGGTACCAGAACGGCATCGCGCCCGGCCAGCGCGGCACGTCGGTCATCGTCGGCCATGTCGACAACGCGGCGGGCCCCGCGGTCTTCTACGGCCTCGGGTCGCTGGAGAAGGGCCAGCACATCGAGGTGGAGCGGTACGACGGCCGCGTCGCGGTCTTCGAGATCTACGGCATCGAGGTGTACGACAAGAACAACTTCCCCGGGGTCCAGGTCTACGCCGACACCGGGGAGCCCGAACTCCGGGTCATCACCTGTGGCGGCGGCTACTCGCGGGCGCAGGGCTACCAGGGCAACGTGGTCGTCTACGCGCGCATGATCGGCTCCACCTGAGGCGCCGGCACGTCCACACGAAGGCCCCCGGCGCCGCTCCGCGCCGGGGGCCTTCGCCGTACGGACTCAGCGCCGGGGCACGGTCATGCTGTAGCCGGCGTCGAGCAGCTCGGGCAGATACCGCCTCAGCGCGGCCACGCTCTGCGAGCGGTTCCCGCCCGCGTCGTGCGAGAGGACGACGACACCGGGCGCCGCTCCGTCCAGGACGCGGCGCACGATGCTGTCGGTGCCCGGTTCCTTCCAGTCGAGGGTGTCGACGGTCCAGGCGAGCGGCTCCATGCCCAGCTCGGCGCCGATCTCGAAGGAGTGCCGGTTCCATGCCCCGAACGGGGCGCGGTACCAGAGCGGGGCCGAGCCGAGGATCTTCTCGACGATTTCGCTGGTGGAGCCCAGCTCGTCCCGGATGCGCGAGGGACGCAGCTTGGGGATCAGCGGGTGGGACCACGAGTGGTTCCCGACCACGTGCCCGTCCGCGGCCATCTCCCGTACCAGGTCCTGGTTCTCGGCGACCATCTCGCCGCAGACGAAGAACATCGCCCGGCAGCCGTAGCGGCGCAGGGTGGCGAGGATCTCCGGGGTGTAGCGGGGGTCGGGCCCGTCGTCGAAGGTGAGCACCATCGATCGGCCCACGCCGGACATCCTCAGGAACGGCCGCTGCCGGACCGGGGGCAGCGCCTTGCGGAAGGCCGGGGGCGCGTCGGCCGTCATCGGCTGGAGCCGGTACGCGGAGGGCTTGAGCCGGGCGCTCGCGGGCGCGCCCGCCGCGGGTCCGTGGCCGGGGGCGGGCCCTCCGGCCACGTCCGGACGGCCGCTCGGCGGCGCGCCCGGCGGCGCGCCGAAACGATCCGCCGTGAGTACTCCGACCGTGGCTGTGGCCCCGAGGGCGGCGGCGATGCGCAGCACGGTCCGCCGCCCGGTGGGCATCTGATCCTTTTTCATGACTAATAGCTCGCACGGCCGAACGCCGCCGCCCCTCACCCACACCGACGGCCCGCCCGAAAACACTCGATGGGCGCACACCCCCCGGAGGGACGGCACTCCCTCTACTCCCCCATCGCCAGACCGTCCTTGGCCGCGCCCCGCCCCAGGACGACGTCACGGATCGCGTCGCGTACGGCGGTGAGGGGTTCGCCCTTCCTGATGGCGGCGTTGAGGTTGATCACCCGACCGCGGCCGGTGTCGAACCACTGCGGGAGGAACTCGGCCTTGGTGACCTCCCAGCGCGCACCGGGAACCGCGGGCGGAGTGAAGGTGAAGCGCCCGAGCGTCCCCTGGTTCCCGCGCGGGTCGAAGGCGCCCTCGTAGTTGACCATGTCGCCGGCGATCTGATCGCCCATGCCGTAGACGATCCAGGTGCCGTTGACCTTCTCGTAGGCCTGGGGGACATGGGCGTGGGTGCCGAGGATCAGGTCGATGTCAGGTCTGCCGCCGGTCCGTGAGGCCGTGAGCGCGCGGCCGAGGGTGAGCTGGCGCTCGTCGGGCGCCGTCTGCCACTCGGTTCCCCAGTGGACGCTGACCACGACGACATCGGCGCCGGCCTCACGGGCCGCCCGCGCGTCGGCGATGATCTTCTTCTCGTCGATCAGATTGACCGCCCAGGGCTGCCCCTCGGGCAGCGGGAAGCCATTGGTGCCGTACGTGTACGCGAGTTGGGCAACGGTCGCCGGCCCCGCCCTCAGCAGCGTGGGGCGGGCCGCCTCCTCGGCGGTGCGGGCCGATCCCGCATGCCGGACACCCGCCTTGTCGAGGACGTCGAGCGTGCGACGCAGGCCGGCGGGGCCGTCGTCCAGGGTGTGGTTGGAGGCGGTGGAGCAGGAGTCGTACCCGGTCTCCTCGAGGGCGGGGGCGACCTCGGGCGGCGACTTGAAGGCGGGGTAGCCGGTGTACGGCCCGCCCTCCGGGCCGTACACGGTCTCCATGTGGCAGATCGCCAGGTCGGCCCCGGCCACCACGCTCTTCACGCCGGACAGCATGGGCCGGAAGTCGTACCCCTGGCCGTTCGCGTCCATGGCCGCACGGCGGATGACCGACTCGTGCGGCAGGACGTCACCGGAGGCGACGAGCGTGAAACCGGTCCGGGCGGAGGGCGCGCCGCCGACCGCCGAGGGGGAGGCGGGGCTCGCCGGGTCCTGCCCCGCGGGTGGGCCGTGTGAGGTGCGGGCGCCACCGGCACAGCCGGTGGCCGCTGTCAGCAGAACGGCGGCGAAGGCCACCGCCCCCTGTCTCGTGCGCTGGGTCATCTGCCGACTCCGCCCAATTAGTCCTATGAACATCTCTACAGACGAATTCACAGGGCATAGAAGCCGCAGTCAAGAGTCAAAGCCGCAGCGAACGCCAAACCCTGCCGAAACGGACGAAGGGCCTTCGCTTGACCGTTCACCGCACCATTCGCCGCTTGGTGCGACCGCTCGTCGCAGACAGGTGCGCGTTCCCTGTCCCTTGCCGCCCACATGCGTTCGTATACGCCCCGGGACGACGAGCCGGCAGGAGAGGTGTGGAGCATGACAACGGCGACGACGGACGAGCGGGCCCTCGCGGAGCTGCAGCGTGACCACGGTCAGGCCCTGCTCGGCTTCCTGCTCGGCCTGACCTACGGCGACCGGCAGCGCGCGGAGGACCTGGTGCAGGAGACGCTGGTCCGCGCCTGGCTGCACCCGGAGGCGTTCGACGGACCCTACGAGTCGATGCGCCCCTGGCTCTTCACGGTGGCCCGGCGCCTGGCCATCGACGCCCGGCGCTCCCGGCTCGCCCGGCCCACCGAGATCGGCGACGGGATGCTCGCCGCCACGCCCGACCCGGCCGACGCCACGGAGTCCGCGGTCGCCGCGGTGGACGTCCGGGCGGCGGTGCGGGGCCTGAGCCCCGAACACCGCGCGGTCCTGGTCCGGCTCTACTTCCACGGCCTGACCGTCAACGAGGCCGCCGCCGATCTGGGCATCCCGGCCGGGACCGTCAAGTCCCGCTCGCACTACGCGCTGCGGCAGCTCGGGCACTGCCTGCCGGGCTACCGGACGGGACGCCGCACCGTTGCCCGCGCGCGGGCCAGGGCCGCACAATGACCGCGTGACGCTGACTCTCGCCGCCGCGGAAAAGGTCCTCGCCGACAACTTCGCCCCCTGGGTGCTCGATCTGGGGCTCTCGGTGGTCTCGCTCGACGGGCAGGAGGCGGTCCTCCGTCTCCCCTGGTCCGATCGGCTCGCCCGGGAGGGCGGCGGCCTCTCCGGTCAGGCGCTGATGGCCGCCGCCGACACGGCGACCGTGATCGCGGTCGCGGCGGCACGCGGCGGCTTCGTACCGATGACGACGGTGCAGCAGTCCATCAGCTTCCAGCGTGCGGTCGTCGCCGCGGACGTCCTGGTGCGGGCGCGGCTCACCAAGGCGGGCAAGCGTATGGCGTTCGCCGACATCACGATGACGGCGAAGGGCTCGGACGAGACGGCCGCCCACGCGACGGCGGTGTACGCGCTGCTCGGCTGAGGCCGGTCCCGCCCCCACCCCCCGCGCGCGACCGCCACACCCTCCCCGGACGTCTCCCGTGTCCCCACGTTTCCCACCGGCACCGATCCGGCGGAGAAACGTATCCGAAACCACACGGGCGAGTTGAGCAAAGAGCGACCCACACGCGTCTTCCTCGGTGGAGGCTCGTGTTCGGGGTCGCCGACCGACACGTCCGGGAGAAGGTGGGAGCGTTGCTGCCCGAGAGTACGAACGGCACCAGCGGAGGCGGACTCGCCGTCCCGATGGCCTGGTTGTGTGCCGAGTTCACCGCGGACGATCTGCTGCGCACAGGGTGCCTGGTCGAGCCCGGCACCCTGGAGTACCGGGCCGGCCGGCAGGCGCTGGCCCTCACCATCCATCTCTGCGCCGAGGCGGACGCCTCCTCCGGGTCGTGGTCCGCGGGCCTCATCGACGAGTGGCTGTCCCGGACCTCCTATGACCACCCCTGGCCGCAGTGGGTCCGCGAGCGGCTCGCCGCGCGGAGCCGCGCGGGCGACGAGGGCCCCGACCTCGCCATGGCCAGGGAGACCTGGCGCCTGCTGGAGGCGACGCAGATCCGCGCGGCCGATCTGGGCGGGCTGACCTCGGCCGGGGCCTTCGCACCGGTCGACGAGTCGGAGCAAGTGTGGCTTCCCGCCTGGAAGTTGGGTCTCCCGCTGGGCCATCTGGCCCTGCACCTCTACGGCGCGGGCGGCTGAGGAGTCGTACGGTGCACCCCGGAGCGGTACTTGGGGATCCGTACCGTCACCTTCATCCCCGCGTCGACCCCGGTCTCGATGACGAGGCCGTGCTCCGCCCCGTACACCTGGCGCAGTCGCTCGTCGACGTTGGACAGGCCGATCCCGGAGCCGGTGGGCCGTTCCCCGAGCAGGACCGCACCCAGGACGGCCGGATCCATGCCCACGCCGTCGTCCTCGATCACGACCACGGCCTCCGCCCCCGCGTCCCGGGCGGAGATCGTCACCCGGCAGACGTTCACGCTGTCCTCGAGGCCGTGCTTGACGGCGTTCTCCACCAGCGGCTGGAGGCAGAGGAACGGCAGGGTGACCGGCAGCACCTCGGGCGCGATCTGGAGCGTCACCTTGAGGCGGTCACCGAAGCGGGCCCCGGCGAGCGCCAAGTACTGCTCGATGGCACGCAGTTCGTCGGCGAGCTGGGCGAACTCCCCGTGCCGGCGGAAGGAGTACCGGGTGAAGTCAGCGAACTCGAGCAGCAGCTCCCGCGCGCGCTCGGGGTCGGTGCGGACGAACGAGGCGATGGCGGCGAGGGAGTTGAAGATGAAGTGCGGCGAGATCTGGGCCCGCAGGGCGCGGATCTCCGCCTCCACGATCCTGGTCCGTGAGCGGTCCAGCTCGGCCAGTTCCAGCTGTACGGAGACCCAGCGGGCGACCTCCGTCGCGGCCCGCACGAGCACGGCCGACTCCCGCGAGCCATAGGCGACGAGCGCGCCGAGCACGCCGTCCTCGCCGGTGAGCGGGGCGATCACCGCCCAGCGCAGCGGGCAGGCGACATCGGCGCAGCCGGTGTGCTCCGATCTGCTGCGCCCCGAGTCGAGGATCCCGGCGACCTGGTCCATCACGTGCTCGCGGTGGTGCCCCTCGCCGGGCCCGTCCCAGGCGAGGACGGCGGACCGGTCGGTCAGACAGAGCGCCTCCGTCCCGAGGAGTGAGCGCAGTCGCCGGACGGCCTTGCGCGCGGTGTCCTCGGTGAGTCCGCCGCGCAGGGGCGGCGCGGCGAGTGAGGCGGCGTGCAGGGTGTGGAAAGTGGCCCGTTCGACGGGCGTGCCGAGGTCGAGGTCGGCGGCGCCGCGGCGGGCGGCGAGCCGGCCGAGGACGAATCCGACCGCCAGCAGCACGGCCCCGGCCGCGCCGGCCGCGGCATACACGATCGGGGTCATCGCTCGCGCCCTCCCGACCGCTCCTCGGCCCCGCGACACGGGGCGTCGACCCGGGAAACGGAGCCCTCCCCGGGCCCGGAATCCGTCCGGCGCAGGGCTTCCTGCCCCCGGTCGGCTTCCGTCCCGCGCCCGGACGCCGTTCCGCGCGTGGATTCAGCCCGAAGCTCGGATGCAGCCCCACGCGGGGGTTTCGCCCCGTGCCCGGAGTCCTCCCGGAGCTCGGAGTCCGCCCGGAGCTCGGCCTCGGGAATCTCGTCCCTCGGGACCGTACGCCCCGTGAACTCCTCCGGCAGGTGCAGCCGGGCGAGCAGGGCCGGGGTGCCGGGCGGGATGTGGCGTGGGGTGGCCAGCGACACCAGGATCATCGTGAGGAAGCCCAGCGGCACCGACCAGACCGCCGGCCACGCCATCAGCGTGTGCGGCCAGCCCTCTTCGGGCAGTCCGGCGCGGGTCGCCATCACCGCCGCGAGCGCGGAGCCGCCGCCCAGCAGCAGTCCGGCCATGGCGCCCGGCGGGGTGAGCCGCCGCCACCAGATCCCGAGGACGAGCAGCGGGCAGAAGGACGAGGCGGAGACGGCGAAGGCGAGGCCGACTGCGTCCGCGACCGGGACCTTCGAGGCGAGGACCCCGACGGCCAGCGGGACGGCGGTGGCGAGCAGGGTCGCGAGCCGGAAGTGCCGTACCCCACGGGACGGGAGCACGTCCTGGGTGAGGACTCCGGCGACCGACATCGTGAGCCCCGAAGCGGTGGAGAGGAACGCGGCGAAGGCCCCGCCGGCGAGCAGCGCACCCAGCAGATCGCCGAGCACTCCGCCGAGCATCCGGTCCGGCAGGACGAGCACGGCGGCGTCGGCGGCTCCGGTCAGGGCCAGTTCGGGGGCGTAGATCCGGCCGAGCGCCCCGTACACCGGCGGCAGCAGATAGAAGACGCCGACCAGGCCGAGGACGACGAGGGTGGTGCGCCGCGCGGCGCGACCGTGGGGGCTCGTGTAGAAGCGGACGGCGACATGGGGCAGGCCCATGGTGCCGAGGAAGGTGGCGAGGATCAGTCCGTACGTGGCGTAGAGCTGATGGCCGTCGCGCCCGCCGGCCAGCGGTTGGGACCAGCCGAGGGGGTCGGCGCCGGTGGAGGCCCGCGCGGGGACGGGCGCGCCCGCGGGAAAGGCGAGTTCGGTGCCGCCCTCGACGCGGTGGGCGCCCTTGTCGAGGGTGAGGGTCCGCCGCTCGTACGCGGTGTCGTCGACGCGGCCGGTGACGGTGAGCGTGAGCGGGGCGTCGACATCGATCCGTACGGTGTCGGCGACGCGCACGACGGTGTGCTCGCGGAAGACCGCGGGGGCGTCGAAGCGGACGCGGGGTGCGTCGTCGCCGAACCAGGCGGCGGCGAGGAAGAGGGCGGGCACCAGCAGGGCGGTGAGCTTGAGCCAGTACTGGAAGGCCTGGACGAAGGTGATGCTGCGCATCCCGCCCGCGGCGACGATCCCGGTGACGGCGAGGGCGACGAGCAGTCCGCCGACCCAGTCGGGCGCTCCGGTGAGGATCTCCAGGGTGAGCCCGGCGCCCTGGAGCTGCGGGAGGAGGTAGAGCCAGCCGATGCCGACGACGAAGAGGCTGGCGAGCCGGCGCGCGGGCGGGGACTCGAGCCGGGCCTCGGCGAAGTCGGAGAGGGTGTACGCCCCCGAGCGGCGCAGCGGGGCGGCGACCAGGACGAGCAGGACCAGATAGCCGGCGGTGTAGCCGACGGGGTACCAGAGCATGTCCGGGCCCTGGACGAGGACGAGACCCGCGATGCCGAGGAAGGAGGCGGCGGAGAGGTACTCGCCGCTGATGGCGGCGGCGTTGAGCCCGGGGCGGACGGTGCGGGAGGCGACGTAGAAGTCGGAGGTGGTGCGGGATATCCGCAGGCCGAGGGCGCCGATGAGCACGGTCGCCAGGACGACGACGGTGACGGCGGCCACCGCGTAGGTGTGGTTCATGTCCGGCCCCCGCGGTCAGCGGCCCTCGACGAGGCCGGTGAAGTCGCGTTCGTTGCGTTCGGCGCGGCGGACGTACCAGCGGGCGACGGCCCAGATGACCGGGTAGACGCCGACGCCGAGGGCGGCCCAGACGACGGCCTCGGGCGCCGGGAGCGCGAGGAGCAGTGGCAGTGGACCGACGAGGAGGACGAGGGCGCCGAGGGCGGTGAGGGCGGCCTTGAGCTGGCTCCGCATCAGGGAGCGCACATAGGTGTGGCCCAGGGTGGTCTGCTCGCTGATCTCGGAGCGGGCGGGGGGATGGGCGGGCGGACGACCGTGCGGGTACCGCGCGGGCGGGCCGCCGGCACGGTCGCGGAGGGCGGAGGCGCGCGTGACGGTCTCGCGCCGGGGCCGGCGCGGCGGTGGCTGCTCGGACGTCGGTGTCCGCTCCGTCATCTGTCGACCTCGCAGGGGCTGGGAGTGAACGGAGTCTACGCAGCGGTGATGACGCGGGGTAGAGGCGTCGGGCCGGCTTCCGGGGAACGTCCCCGCGGTCGTCAGCCGCCCGCTCGGCGCATGAGGAGGTCCCGCAGCTGGCGGGAGTGGCGGCGGCTGACGGCCAGCTCGGTGCTGCCGACCCGGACGGAGGTGGCGCCGCCGTCGAGCCGGAGTTCGTCGATGCGGCCGAGAGCGACGAGGTGGCTGCGGTGGATGCGGACGAAGCCGCGATCGGCCCACCGTTCCTCCAGCGTGGACAGCGGGATGCGGACGAGGTGGCTGCCCTCGTCGGTGTGCAGGCGGGCGTAGTCGCCCTGGGCCTCGACGTACGCGATGTCGTCGACGGTCACGAAGCGGGTGACCCCGCCCAGTTCGACCGGTATCTGCTCGGGAGCCGTGAGCGGGGCCGCGGGTGCGGCGGAGGCGTGGACCAGCTCGCGGACCCGGCGGACGGCCTCGGCGAGCCGCTCGCGGCGTACCGGCTTCAGGACGTAGTCCACGGCCTTGAGGTCGAAGGCCTGGACGGCGAAGCCCTCGTGGGCGGTGACGAAGACGATCAGCGGGGGCCGGGCGAAGCCGGCGAGCAGCCGGGCGAGGTCGAGGCCGGTGAGGCCGGCCATGTGGATGTCGAGGAAGACGACGTCGATGGCGTCGTCGCCGTCCGGCCCGGCGTCGAGGGCCCGGCCGATCCTGCGCAGCGCCTCGGTCGCGTCGGTGGCGCCCTCGGCGCTGCGGACCCGCGGGTCGGCACGCAGGAGGTAGAGCAGCTCGCCGAGGGCCGGCTCTTCGTCGTCGACGGCCAGTACGCGCACCATGCGGCGGAGTCTATGCGAGCGGCCGCGAGCGGCTTTCCGAGCTCGGGCGGCTACTTGAGCAGCTTCGACATCCGGCGGTCGGCGAGCGGCTTGCCGTCGGTCTGGCAGGTGGGGCAGTACTGGAGGGACGAGTCGCTGAAGGACACCTCGCGGATGGTGTCGCCGCAGACCGGGCATGTCTCGCCGGTGCGGCCGTGGACGCGCAGGCCGCTCTTCTTCTCCGCCTTCAGCTTGCCCGCGGCCAGTCCGTGGGAGCGCTCGACGGCCTCGCTCAGGGTGGTGCGGATCGCCTCGTAGAGGCCGGCGGTCTCCTCCTCGGTGAGGTTCTGGGTGGGTTTGAAGGGGGACATCTTCGCCACGTGCAGGATCTCGTCGCTGTACGCGTTGCCGATGCCGGCGATCAGGCTCTGGTCCCGCAGGGCGCCCTTGATCTGGCGCCGTTCCGCGCCGAGCAGGGCGGTGAAGGCGGCGAGGTCGAAGTCGTCCGCGAGCGGATCGGGGCCGAGGCGGGCGACGCCCGGCACGTCCCGCGGGTCGTGGACGAGGTGGACGGCGAGCCGCTTGGTGGTGCCGGCCTCGGTGAGGTCGAAGCCGTCGCCCTCGGTCAGCGCGGTCCGCAGGGCGAGCGGTCCTCTGCCGGGGCGCGGCGGCCCCGAGGGCAGGGGGTCCTTCCATTGGAGCCAGCCCGCGCGGGCGAGGTGGACGAGGAGATGGAGCTCGCCCGCCTCGCCGTCGGTGGTGATGTCCAGGAACTTGCCGTGCCGGGCGACTCCGGTGACGGTGGCGCCCTCGACGGCGCCGAGGGGTGGGTCGTAGGTCTTCAGCACGCTGATCGCGACGGGCAGCACGCGGGCGATCTCCTTGCCCACCAGATGCTCGTCGAGGAACTCGCGCAGCGCTTCCACCTCGGGCAGTTCCGGCATGACTCCACCTTCCCGCACGGGCCGTCAGGACGCGCGCTCAGACACCGCCGAGGTCTTCGAGCAGGTCGAGTTCGTCACCGAGGGCGGCGGCCAGGGCCTCGATGTCGGGGACGGCCTTGCCGTCGGCGACCAGGCCGACGTGGACCCGGCCGGCGTACGGGGACATGGCGACGGCGAGCGACTGGCCCCGGGCGAGCGGGGCCATCGGGAAGAGCTCGCGCAGCGGGGCGCCGCCGAGGGAGAGGGCCGAGCGGGGCAGCGGAACGTTGGTGACCAGGACGTCGAAGAGGAGCCGGGCGGCTCCGGAGGCCAGCGGCGCGCCGAAGCGGTGGGCGAGCGAGGGAAGTTGGTCGGCGAGTACGGCGACGGCTCCGGCACCGCGCAGCGGCCCGTCGGCCTTGTTGCGGTCCATGGCCCGCCGTACGGACGCCAGCCGGGTCGCGGGGTCGGCTTCGGTGACGGGGAGGGTGAGGAGGTAGGCGGAGAGGCTGTTGCCGTTGCCTGCGGGTGAGCCGGGGCGGCGGCGGGAGACGGGGACGAGGGCGCGCGGATCGGCGGCGGGGAGCGGTTCGCCGCGTCCGTCGAGCCAGCGGCGCAGGGCTCCGGCGACGACGGCGAGGAGGACGTCGTTGGCGGTGCCGCCGGTGGCGCGGCGCACCTGGTGGACGCGTTCCAGGTCCAGGACGGCGGTGGCGACGCGGCGGGTTCCGCTGGAGTGGGCGGCGAGCGCGGAGGGGGCCCGGACGTCGATCTGGCCGGCCCGGAGGAAGGAGTGGCCGACCACGGAGGCGCCGACCTCGACGGCCCGGCCGATGTCCTCGATGCGTTCCCGGGCTGCGCCCATGATCCGGCCGGGGCCGGGGAGCCAGGAACGCGGGGGTACCGCGCGGGCGCGGCGCCCGCCGTGCCCGCGGGTGGCGGCGATCTCGTCGAAGATCCCGGCTCCGATGGCGACCGCCCTCATGCCGTCGGCGAGGGCGTGGTGCAGTTTGACGAGGACGGCGAACGAGCCGTCCGGGGCGCCGGTGAGCAGGTACATCTCCCAGGGCGGCAGTCCGCGTTCGACCTGCCGCTCCATGAGCTCGCCCGCGAGCCGGGCGGCTTCGGCGGCGAAGTCGGCGCCGGGCAGCGCGATCTCCCGCACGTGACGTCGTACGTCGAACTGCTTGTCCGTGGTCCAGGCGGCGCCCCCGACGGGCAGCAGGACGTCGCGGACCTTCATGCGCAGCCGGGGGATCGCGGCGGCGCGGCTCGCGAGCAGGTCCAGGACGGTGGACGGATCGCCGTGGGCGGGGAGCGGGCCGAAGTGGGCGAGGGCGCCCAGGTGCATGGGGTGGTCGGTGGATTCGAGGTGCCAGAACGCCAGATCAAGAGGGGCCAGAAGCTCACTGCTCAAGTGATCACATGTCCTCAGAGGGTGGCAGGGGATCGCAGTCAATCGCGTACGGTCGGTTACGGTCAAGTACGATCTATGTACGCAGGGTTAACAATGAATTCGCACCAGACGCACTTGCCGCTGCCACGCGACTCGACGCCCCAGACGTCCGAGATCCGGTCGACGAGCATCAGACCCCGCCCCGAGACGCCCGACTCGCCCGCCTCTCTCCGTCGCGGCAGCGCGCTGGAACGGTCCTCCACCTCCACCCGCAGCCGCCGTTCCGGTCCCCCCAGCATCCGCAGGGTCACGATCGCCCCGCCGTCGGTGTGCATCAGCGCGTTGGTGATCAGTTCGTCGGAGACCAGCTCGATCTCGTCCGAGCGTTCCCCGGCGCCCCAGGCCCGCACCGCGGCCCGGATCATGTGGCGCGCGGAACTCAGCGCCTCCGGGTCGCTCTGTGCCACGTGCTGCTGGAGCCGGCCCCCGGCCTGCGGATAGTACGAACCCTGGCGACGCAGCAGCAGGATCGCCACGTCGTCCTCGCCGCCCCGCTCGTCCACGACCTCACAGAGGTGGTCGGCCAGTTCCTGAAGGTCCCGCGGCCCGCGCCTGACCAGCAAGGAGAGCCATGTCAGACCTTCGTCGAGATCGGAGCCCGGCTTCTCCACCAGCCCGTCGGTGTACAGCAGCAGGGTCTGCCCCGGAGACAGCTCCAGGGTGGTCACGGGGTGGTCGAGGCGGCCGAACTCGGCGGAGAGGCCCAGGGGTAGCCCGCCTTCCACCGGCAGCCGTCGGCAGCTGCCGTCGGTGTCCTGGAGCAGCGGGTCGACATGCCCGGCGCGCACCACCTGGACGACGCCGGTGGCGAGGTCGGCCTCGACATACGTGCAGGTGGCGAAGCGGTCGGTGTCCAGCTCGTGGAGGAAGACGGAGGCCCGGGCCATCACGGTCGCCGGGGTGTGCCCCTCGGCGGCGTAGGCGCGCAGCACGATCCGCAGCTGTCCCATGACGGCCGCCGCGTGGGTGTCGTGTCCCTGTACGTCTCCGATGACGGCGCCGACCCGGCCGCCGGGCAGCGGGATGACGTCGTACCAGTCGCCGCCGATGTCCCGGCCGAGGCGGGCCGAGCGGTAGCGGACGGCGATCTGGGCGCCGGGCACGTCGGGGATGCGGCGCGGCAGCATCGCCTGCTGGAGCCCCTCGGCGAGGTCGTGTTCCTGCTCGTAGAGCATGGCGCGCTGGAGGCTCTGGGCGATGCTGCTGCCGAGCGCCACCAGCAGATTGCGTTCGTCGGCGCTGAAACCGGTCTTGTCGCTGTAGAGCAGTCCGAGCGCGCCGATCGGCCGGGCCTGGGCGATCAGCGGGAGATAGGCCGCCGAGGTGATGCCGAGTCCGCTGATGTGCGGCCAGAGGATCGGGTACGAGTCGGCGAAGTCCTTCGGCGACTCGATGAACCGCGGGCGCAGGGTCCGGACCACCTCGCTCATCGGGTACGGCTCGTCCACCCGGGTGAAACGCGTGCCGGGCACGAAGGCGCCGGTGGGCCCCTCGGCGACCAGATGGATGCGGCCGGCCTCCAGGAGTCCCATGACGAGGCTGGTGGCGCCGAAGTACTGGAGGCCGTGCGAGGCGCCGAGCAGGTCGATGATGTCCTGCACGGTCCGGGCATGGGCCAGGGCCGCGGTGGTGCCCTCCACGACGCTGGTGCGTCTGCGCCGCCCCTCGTCGAGGCCGAGCCGGGCGGCCTGCTCGGACACCTCCTCCGAGGCATCCCGGATGATGCCGATGATCCGGACGGGGCGGCCGGTCTCGTCGCGCTGGATCCGACCCTCGGTGTGCGTCCAGCGCGGGCTGCCGTCCCGGAGCCGGACGCGGAAGTACGCGCCGTAGTGTTCGCTGCCGTCCTTGAGCGCGTGGGAGACCAGCGTGTCGAGCTGCCGTCCTTCGTCGGGCATCACACGGGGCGCGAGGGTGAGCGGGTTTCCGTCGTACTCCTCGGGCCTGAGGTCGAAGACCCTGACGGCACTCTCGTCCATGGCCAGCGTCCCGGCGACCAGGTCCCAGTCGAAGCTCCCCATCCGGAACGCACGACCGTAGTCACGGAGGAAGCAGCACGTCACACCCCCTGCTCCTGATGCGCAGCGGCATGGGTCCGCCGCCTCGCCTCCCCCCGTGCCCGCGCTCATGGGGCCACGCTAGGCGCAGGCCCGGCGGCTCGCACGGCGGAGGCCCGGGGCGCGGACCTCCGCCTCATCCCTCGAAGGTTTCCGGCTGCTGGGCGCCGGTGTCGCTCGGGAAAAGGTCCTCGTAGGAGGGCGGGTCGGACTCGGGTGCCGGCTCGACCGGTGAATCCGGGACGGCCGGTTCGGACCAGGCCGGGGTGGGGCAGCCCGGCGGGATCGACGGGCTCGGGGAGGTCGGGTCGGGAGTCGTGGTGTCCGGGGTGCCGGTCGGGCTCTCGTAGGGCGGCACGGACGGGCAGTCGGTGGTGGACGGGGCCGGGGATTCGCTCTCCGGCGGGGTGGAGCGGCCGGGGGTGGTCGAGCCGTCGGGGCTCACGGAGCCGCTGCGGTCGGGTGCGGGAGAGGTGCCGGGGACCGACGGGGAGGGTACCGGGGTCGGCGAGCCGGTGAGGTCGCAGGCGGCGGGCTCGCAGGGCGGGACGACGGTGGGATGCGTGTCGCGCTCGCCGTCGGTGCCCGTCTTCCGTTCGATCCAGGTGTTGTCGACGACGTTCACGATGACCAGGCTGTCGACGATCGTCGTGGTCGGCCTGATGACCACGACGCGGTCGGGACGGAAGCCGCCCCAGGGCTGTCCGCGGCGCGTGGCGCCCTGGACGGCGACCGGCGAGCGCAGCGGGTTTCCGCAGGCGCAGCGGACCCGGGGTGCGCCGTACTGGTCGACGAGCACCGCCGTTCCGGACTGCAGGACGGACTGGAACGGAGTGGCGTTTCCGTAGCGGTAGCCGTGGCCGGTGACGCGGGTGTCGGCACGCAGGACGACGGGGGTGAGGCCGCGCAGCCAGACGGCGAGGCGGGATTCGGGGATGCCCGCGGCCTCCGCGAAGGCACGGGACTTGGCCTGGTCGGCGGAGAGGAAGGCGGCCTGCTGCTCGACATCGCAGCTGGCGACGGAGCGGGTGCCGCCGTAGAGGCCGGGGGCGGAGCCGCTGACCTCGCGCATCACCTGGTCCGTGGCCGTCGAGGTGTCCGGCGCGGCGGTGCTCGGGGCGGGCAGGCCCGCGGTCCTCGCCGTGGAGGCGGTGAAGGGGTCGGGGCCCTGCGCGGCGACCGGCTGGAGGAAGACGTCCTGCGAGGCGGCGGCCGTCCCGGCGCCGCCACGGTCGCCGTCGGACGAGCAGCCCCCGAGCACCAGTGCCGAGACCAGCGCGACGAGTGCGGCGACGTGAGGCCGTCGCGGCCGGCGTATGGGTGAGCGCACGTGGTTCTCCCGCCTCTTTCCACCCCGGGACATTCCTTCATGTCTGTCGCACCGCGCGGTCGCCCGCAAGCGGAGCGGGGCCGACCGGAGGACGCCCGGCCGGCCGCGCACGAGAGACACACTTGAACGCGTTCAAGAAAAGCCCTACGCTCACCCCCGAAGAGTTTGAACACGTTCAATCAGGGGGTGGGCGGCATGTCCGTGCTGGTCGATCTCATCGTGATGCTCGGCATGTTCGCCATCGTCCCGACGGGCCTGGGGCTGATCGACGGCCCCCTGCCGCGCGGACTGCGCCTGCTCCGCCGCGCCTGGCCGCTGCTCGCAGCCCCCGGCGCCCTGGCCCTGTGGCTCCCGCGCTCCCCCACCGCCGCCGCGCTCGCCGCGGTCTACGCACTGGCCACCCTCGCGCTGGCGCTCTGCGCCCCGGCCCGGCTCGCGGCGCTCCTCCAGCGGGAGGCCGGCCCGTCGCTCCGCGCGCTCGCGCCCTCGGAGATCGCCGTGCTCACCGCACTGGTGACCCCGTCGGTCGCGGGCCTCGCCCTGGTCGCCGAACGCGCGGGGCACGAGCTGCTGGGCTTCGACCTCGACATCCTGGCCCTGACCGTGCCCCACTTCCACTTCGCCGGCTTCGCGGCCGCCCTGGTGGCCGGCCTGGTCTGCCGTGCGTCCGACGGACCCGCCACGCGCTTCGCCGCGCTCAGCGTCCCGCTCGGCACCCTGCTCGTGCTGGTCGGCTACTTCGTCGACGACTGGGCCGAGCTCGCCGGGGCGCTCGTCCTCACCGCCGGCATGTGGGCCGTCGCCCTGGAGACCTGGCGGGAGCTGCGCACCGGCGCCCGCGACCCCGTCACCCGGGGCCTCCTCGCCGTCTCGGCCGTGGTGCTCGTGGCGACCATGCTGCTCGCCCTGAGCTGGGCACTCGGCGAGGCGACCGGCCTCCCCCACCCGAACCTGACCTGGATGGCCGCCACCCACGGCCTCGGCAACGCCCTCGGATTCGCGCTCTGCTCGCTGCTCGCCCGGCGTCGCCTGCGGGCGACCGACCCGAAGAAGGAGACCGCATCATGGCCCGCCTGATCCGCGACCTCGCCACATCCACCGCCCCCGCGCCCCTGAACTACCGGGACGTCGGTGCCACCGGCCGGGACCACCTCCCCGCCGGCTACCACCACCTCCACCACACGGTCCGCGTAGGGCGGGGCCGCGAGGCCTTCGAGACCGCCGGCGGCGCCGTGACCACCTGGCGAATGCACCGCGCCTCGGGCGCCCGGGTCCGCAGCGAGGCGGTCCGCGCCGAGCCGGGCGTCTTCGTCGAGGTCTCGACGGGCCTCGGCCCGGTCCGGTTCTCCGCCCCCTGCGAGGTGATCTGGGCGGCGTACGAGAAGGACCGCACCGGATTCGCCTACGGCACCCGCACCGGGCACCCCGAGAGCGGCGAGGAGTCCTTCGTCGTCGACCTGCACGACGACGGCTCGGTCTGGTTCACGGTGACCGCCTTCAGCCGCCCCGCCGCCTGGTACACCCGCCTCGCGGGCCCCCTCGTCCCCGTACTCCAGCTTGCCTACGCACGCCACCTCGGCCGCACGCTCCAGCGCGTCGTCGCGGGATGACACCCGGGGTCACGCGCGGGGTTACGCTCCCTCTATAGGCATACGTTCCGACCCAGGAGGCGGCCGTGAGCCAGTACGACGAGTACAACTACAGCACTCCCTCGCAGGCCGAGGGCGAGCGCCTCGAAGAGGACATGGACACGCTGCAGCGGGACCACCGCCACCCCCTGACCGCCCGCACCACGCCGTCCCAGGCGGAGGGCCTGCGCTCACAGGACGAGGAGGAGAGGAAGGGCTGACCCCCGGGGCCGATACTGGAAGGGATGGAGTGGTTCACGGCACCGGACTACTGGCTGAGCCGGATCGTCTTCCAGCGGGGGCTCGCCGGGCTCTACCTCGTGGCCTTCCTCTCGGCCGCTCTCCAGTTCCGGGCCCTGATCGGCGAGCGCGGAATGCTCCCCGTACCGGAGTACCTGCGCCGGGTGGAGCCGCGTCAGACCCCCAGCCTCTTCCACTGGCACTACTCGGACCGCCTGTTCGCGGCGGTCTCCTGGAGCGGCGCGGCCGTGGCCCTCGCCCTGGTGGCGGGCGCGGGCGACGCCGTGCCGCTCGCCGTCTCGATGCTGCTGTGGGCGCTGCTCTGGGCGCTGTACCTCTCCATCGTCAACGTGGGCCAGACCTGGTACAGCTTCGGCTGGGAGTCGCTGCTCCTGGAGGCCGGATTCCTCGCGGTCTTCCTCGGCAACGACGACACCGCGCCGCCCGTCCTCGTCCTGTGGCTGCTGCGCTGGCTGCTGTTCCGCGTCGAGTTCGGCGCGGGCCTCATCAAGATCCGCGGTGACGCCTGCTGGCGGAACCTGACCTGCCTGTACTTCCACCACGAGACCCAGCCGATGCCCGGCCCGCTCAGCTGGTTCTTCCACCATCTCCCCCGCCCGCTGCACCGGGTCGAGGTGGCCGCCAACCATGTCGTCCAGCTGCTGGTCCCGGTACTGCTCTTCACCCCGCAGCCGGTGGCGACAGTGGCCGCCGGCCTGATGGTGGCGACCCAGCTGTGGCTGGTGCTCTCGGGCAACTTCGCCTGGCTGAACTGGCTGACGATCGTCCTCGCGCTCTCCGCCGTGGACGGCTCGCTCCTCGTCGGCGAGCACCCACAGCCCTCCCCGCCGATCTGGTACGTGGTCGTGGTGGTCGCCGTGACCGCGCTGGTCCTCTTCCGCAGCTACCGGCCGGTCCGCAACCTGCTGTCGCGGCGGCAGGCGATGAATCGCTCGTACGACCCGTTCCACCTGGTCAACACGTACGGCGCGTTCGGCACGGTCGGCCGGATCCGGGACGAGATCGTCATCGAGGGCACATCCGACCCCCTGCGGAACGGGGACGCGGAGTGGAAGGAGTACGGCTTCAAGGGGAAGCCGGGCGATCCGCGCCGGCTGCCGCGCCAGTTCGCCCCGTACCATCTGCGGCTCGACTGGCTGATGTGGTTCGCGGCGCTCTCCCCCGCGTACGCCCGCGACTGGTTCGGGCCGTTCGTCGAGCGGCTCCTCGACGGGGACCGGGACACCCTGCGGCTGCTGCGCCACAATCCGTTCCCCGACGCGCCGCCGGCCCGGATCAGGGCCCGCCTGTACCGCTACCGCTACACGACCTGGCGCGAGCTGCGGGAGACCGGGGCGTGGTGGCACCGCACGCTCGTACGGGAGTATCTGCCGCCGGTCGAGCTGCGGACCGTGGCACGGCGCTGACGGCGCCGGGGCCCCGGACATGCCTGTGCCCCCGGTCGCGGGGCGGCCGGGGGCACAGGGCGAAGCGACAGTTACGACTCAGTCGATACCGGGCAGGATGTGCGGCTCCGCGAGGTCGTCCTCGTAGCCCGCCAGCCGGATCGGAGCCGCGTGGGCCCACACGTCGAGGCTGCCCAGCTCACCGGAGCGGCGTGGCCGCTCAGGATGTTCGGCCGGTCGCTGTTCCTGCTTCGTCAATTCTGGTGTCACCGCGCACTCCCTTGTGTCGCGTACCAATGAGGACATGGCCGTTTCGGTCGCGGTGGCGCCGTTCTTCGGGCGGGACCGCGGCCTTGGTGGCAGGCCAGTCCCCAGGCAAGCCGTGGGGGTTTTGTGAAACCCCGGTGGCCGACCGTGGACATCAGAGTAACCAAATGAGCGGCTGGGCGCTCTATGGGGCCCAGAAGTGTGACGCGATCGAGTGAATTTCGGACATCTGGGCGGTTTACCGAGGCTTGGTTGCCGAAAGCGGCTTACCGAGAGCCGATCACCAGTTGCCGGGCGCGTAGTCCTTGAGGAAGACGCCGTACAGGTCCTCGCCCGCCTCGCCGCGCACGACGGGATCGTAGACGCGCGCGGCGCCGTCGACCAGGTCGAGCGGGGCGTGGAAGCCCTCCTCGGCCAGGCGCAGCTTGTCGAAGTGCGGGCGCTCGTCGGTGATCCACCCGGTGTCGACCGAGGTCATGAGGATGCCGTCGCTCTGGAACATCTCCTGGGCGCTGGTCCGCGTCACCATGTTGATCGCGGCCTTCGCCGCATTGGTGTTCGGGTGCCCGGCGCCCTTGTAGCCGCGGCCGAAGACGCCCTCCATCGCCGAGACGTTCACGACGTAGGCCCGTCCGCTGGACGCCTTCTCGGCGGCCTCGGCCATGACCTGCCGCAACTTGCTGATCAGGATGAACGGCGCCGTGTAGTTGCACAGCTGGGTCTCCAGCAGCTCCACCGGGGAGATCTGCTCGATGGTCTGCACCCAGGTGTTGGTCTCGACGACGTCCGGCACCAGGCCGCCCGCGTCGATGGCGCTGCCGTCGCGGTGCCGCTCGACGCTGGCGTTGCCGGCGACCAGCGCGAGGTCGGCGACCTGCTGCGCGTCCAGGCCGCTGACGCCGACGGGCAGCGCGGTCAGGCCGTCCACCGCGCCGGAGTTGAAGGCTCCGATCACATGGTGGGCGGGGAGCTCACCGGCGGGCAGCGGGGCGCTCTCGCCATCGACCAGGGCGGCGTAGGCGGAGGGCAAGCGGCGCACGGTCTGCGTGGCGTTGTTGATGAGGATGTCCAGCGGACCGTCCTCGGCGATCCGGTCGGCCAGGGCGACCGCCTGGGCGGGGTCGCGCAGGTCGATGCCGACGACCTCCAGACGGTGCATCCAGTCCGCCGAGTCCTCCATGGCCTTGAAGCGGCGGATGGCGTCCTTGGGGAACCGGGTCGTGATCGTGGTGTGGGCGCCGTCGCGCAGCAGCCGCAGCGCGATGTACATGCCGATCTTGGCCCGGCCGCCGGTGAGCAGCGCGCGCTTGCCGGCGAGGTCGGTGCGGGCGTCGCGCCGCGACCGGTTCAGGGCCGCGCAGTCCTGGCAGAGCTGGTGGTAGAAGTAGTCGACCTCGACGTACCGCGTCTTGCAGGTGTAGCAGGAGCGGGGGCGCTGAAGTATCCCGGCGATCTTGCCGGCCTCGGTGACGGAGGAGGGCAGGATGCCCTCGGTCTCGTCGTCGATCCGCTGTGCGGAGCCGGTCGCGGTGGCCTCGGTGACCGCCTTGTCGTGGGCGGTCTTCGCGGCCCGGCGCTCCTGGCGGCGGCGCTGCTTGACCGTGCGGTAGATGCCGGCGGTGGCTCGCCGGACGGCGATCGCGTCCGGGTGGTCGACCTCCAGCTCGTCGAGCTCGTCGAGCACGCTCAGGCAGACGGCCAGGCGCTCGGGGTCGATACCCGGCCCGTACTCCTGGGTTTCTTCGGTCACCGTCATGGCCTCTGTCGTTCCTCGATCGCTCGTACGCTCGCGCGCGCCCATGTCCTCAAAAGAGAAACTTTACGGAGCGGGGGGCCGTGTCTCCAAACCCGTGGCGGGAGCGTGGTCGAACACACAGTCGCCGCAGAGTCCGCCGCCGGGGCAGCGGTAGTAGAGGCAGCAACTGGTACGTCGCAGGGCGGGTCCCTGGACGGTGCGGGCCAGGTCGGGGTGGTCGAGGAGTCCGGTCACGAGCTCGGCGGCGCGCCGGGCGGCCTCGGGGCGGCCCTGTGCGCGGGCCCAGCGGGTCAGCTCGCGCAGGGCTCCGGCGAGCGCGGAGCCGGCGTTCCCCCACAGCAGCCGGGGCGAGATCCGCCCGTCGCGGCGGAGGGCGTCGTGCAGTGGGACGAGGTGGGCGAGCTGGACGGCCTCGCGGAGGTCGGCCACGGTCGCGGGACGGGTGTCCGTGCCCGCCCACCACAGGTCGTCGGGCGAGGTCAGGGCCCCGTCCCAGTACAGGTCCGCCGGGTCGAGGGCCGGGAACCTGCCGTGGAGGGCGGCCGGGCCGAGGGCGGTGGACCAGAGCCGGGCGGCGAGCCCGAGGTGGGCGATCGAGGCGGCCACCCGTCGCTCGGGGGCGCGGAGGCGGGCTCCGACGCGGTCGACGCGGGCGGAGAGGGGGCCGGTCTCCCCCGCGTACAGGCGCGCGAGCGGGAGATGCGCGCCGCCGGTCTCCGGCGCGGCCGTCCGCAGTGCGAAGAAGCCGCCGACCGTGCTGCTCTCGCCGAGATCCACCGTCACTGCCTCCTGACAGGGTCGCCGGTCGCGCGTCCGGCGTCGGGTGCACGGCCGTCGGGTGCATCGTCGCTCGGTGCACCGGCGTCCGGCAAAGGCCCGGTCGCGTTCCGGTCATGCATGGTCATCTTCGGGTCATGGATGGTCATCTCCGAGTCATGCTCGCTCCAAGTGAGGCTCCACGACCGCCGATCACCGTAACGCTCGACCGCATGACACCTTCCACGAACCCCATCCCCTCCACCGTTCCCGGCCGTCGCGCGGTGCTCGCGCTGACCGCCGCGGCCGCGGCGGCGGCCGTCCCCGCCTCCGCCCGGGCCGCCACACCCCCGGCCCGCCGGTCCCGACCCGGGGAACCGCTCACCGCCGCCGCGGCCCTGGCCGAACTCCGGGCCGGGAACGCCCGGTTCGCCGCCCTCCGGCAGATCCACCCCCACGAGGACGCCGCGAGGCGCGCCGCCGTGGCGGTCTCCCAGCACCCGTTCGCCCTCGTCCTCGGCTGCGTCGACTCACGGGTGCCGCCCGAGCTGGTCTTCGACCAGGGCCTCGGGGACCTGCTGGCGATACGGTCGGCCGGGCAGGCCCTCGACGAGGCGGTACTCGGCTCGATCCAGTTCGGCGTCGAGGAGCTGGACGTCCCGCTGGTCGTCGTCCTGGGGCACGAACGGTGTGGGGCCGCGACCGCCGCCGTGGAGTACGTACGGACGGGCAAGCCCGTCGAGGGACACCTCGCCCGGATCGTGGAGGAGCTCGCCCCCGCGGCGCGCGCGGCGCGCGATCTGCCGGGTGACTGGGTGGAGAACACGGTGCGGGCCAATGTGGACCGGATTCGGCGGCGACTGGCTCGGGATGAGGCTTTCCACAAGGCCCGGATCGTCGGCGCCCGCTTCGACCTGGATACCGGAAAGGTCGCTTTCCACCCCTCCTGACCTGCGCTGGCGTACATCCCAAGGCGTACGAGACGGTCCCGTACTGCGACAGCAGTACGTCCGAAGGCGTTCCCAGGTACGACGACGTGAACGCCCGGAAGAGAGATCGTTGTATGTATGAGCCCCCTCCTGCTGTCCGTACTCCTGTCACTGGTCTCGGCGGTCGCCTACGCGGCCGCGGCGATCGTGCAGGAGCGGGTCGCGGCCGCCACCGGCGGCCCGACCTACGCACCACTGCGCAGCCCGGCCTGGTGGGGGTCCGTGCTGCTCAACGGTCTCGGTGCGGCGCTCCATGTCGCGGCGCTCGCCTACGGCCCGCTCAGCCTGGTCCAGCCACTGGGCGCGCTCACGATCGTCTTCGCCCTGCCCATGGCGGCCCTCTTCGTGGGCCGCCGGGCCGGCCACAGGGCCTGGCGCGGCGCGCTCATGGCCACGGTCGGACTCGCCGGGCTGCTCAGCCTGACGGGCAGCGCGGAATCCCAGGCGCTGGGCGGCACCGAGCGCTGGCTCCTCGCCGCGGCGACCTTCGGTGTGGTGGGCGGGCTCTTCACCGCCGCCCATCTGCTGGGCCGCTCGGTGCTGCGCAGCATCGTGCTCGCTGCCGCGGCGGGTGTGTCGTTCGGCATCGCCTCGGTCTTCACCAAGACCGTGGCCGTCGAGTGGTCGCCGGACGCGCCGTTCGCCCAGTGGACGAGCCTGCTGGTCCTCTCCGCCCTGGCGGTGACCGGGCTGTTGCTCTCCCAGGCCTCCTACCGGGGCGCGGGTCTCGCGGCGCCGCTGGCCACGGTCACGGTCGTCAACCCGGTGGTCGCCGCCGCGGTGGGCCTCACGCTGTTCGGCGAGAGCTTCCGGTACGGCGCGGCCGGCACCGTGGCCGCGCTGATCTGCGGCGCGGTGGCGGCGGGCGGTCTGATCCAGCTCACGACGGACCGGCTGACGGCGTCGGACGACTCGCTCTCGGTGTCAGAGAAACGGCTCGTGTCAGATCGCGACGCCCCGCGCCCTGAGGTAGGCCAGGGGGTCGATGTCGGACCCGTACCCGGGACCCGTGCGCACCTCGAAGTGGAGATGCGGTCCCGAGCTGTTGCCGGTCGATCCTGAACGGGCGATGCGCTGCCCGGAGTTGACCCGCTGGCCTTCGCGGACGGTGAGCGCGGAGAGGTGCGCGTACTGGCTGTAGCGCCCGTCGTCGTGGCGGATGACGACCTCGTATCCGTACGCGCCGCCCCAACCGGCGGAGACGACGCTGCCGGTGGCCACGGCCTTCACGGACGTGCCGGTGGGGACGGGGAAGTCGACGCCGGTGTGATACCCGCTGGACCAGGAGGAGCCGGAGACGCGGTAGCGGGTGCCGATGGAGGCGGAGACGGGGGCGCTGAAGAGGTCGGCCTGCGGCGCGGGCTTGGCGGCCGGTTTGGCCGCGGGCTTGGCGGCAGGCCGGGCGACGGGTTTGGCGGCCGGCTTGGCGACGGGTTTGACGGCGGGCCTGGTGGCCGGCTTGGCCGCCGGCCTGGCCTGCGGGGCGGTGGGAGGCTTGGTGGCCTTCGGAGCCGGCTGGGTCGTGGGCGGCTTGGCCGTGGCCTGCTTCGCCGTGGGCACGGGCTTGGCGACCGGGGGCTGGTCCGTGGGCGGCCGGCCGGGGGCGGCGATCCGGAGGGTCAGCTTCTGGCCCGGATGGATCAGGTCGGGATCGCTGCCGACGACGGCGCGGTTCGCCTCGTACAGCCGCTGCCAGCCGCCCTTGACCCGCTCCTCCCGGGCGATCCGGGAGAGCGAGTCGCCGGGGGCGACCGTGTACATCTCACGGATCGTCGGCACCGTGGTCGGGGTCGCCGCCGGGGGCTTGGCCGCGGGAGTGCGCTGGACCTGCCCCGCGCGCTGCCCCGTCGCGTCGCGCTGCGCCGGTACGGACGCGGGCCGGACCTCCGCCCGCTCCGGCGCCTGCCCGAGTCCCGCACGCGAGGAGCAGGTCGGCCAGGCTTCCGGGCCCTGTCCCTTGAGGACCTTCTCCGCGACGGCGATCTGCTGGTCCTTGGAGGCGAGGTCGGCGCGGGGCGCGTAGTGCGTGCCGCCGTACCGCTCCCAGGTGGACTGGCTGAACTGCAGTCCCCCGAAATAGCCGTTGCCCGTGTTGATCCGCCAGTTGGAGGAGGACTCGCAGGCGGCGACCTTCTCCCAGACGTCGAGCGAGGCGGCCTGCGCGGCCCCCGCACCGACCAGCGGTAACGCGATCCCGGCGCCGCCCGCCGTGACGGTGAGCGAGGCGCGGTTGATCCGGCTCGGCTGGTACCGGCGGTGTCGTCCCCGTACGGCCATGGGCCCCCCTCGTACGCGTCAGCGGAAGCGCATCGGCAGTCGCCCAAGGTAAGGGAAGGTCACAGGCCGTGACAAGAGCCGGGGCGAAACCCCAAGTCCCTTGTGTCACCTACGGATCAGCTCCGTGCGGGCCCCGGCTCGGGCTGGGGCTCGGGTCCCGGTACGGGAGCGGGTCCCGGGGGCTCCGGAACCGGGTTCGGGGGCGGCACGGGAGGCGGTTCCGGCACCGGTGTCGGCGGTGAAGGCACCGGCCCCGGCGGCGGGATCGGAGAGGGCGGTACCGGATCGGGGTACGGATGGGTCATGACGGGCCTCTCGATCGACGGGGCCGTACGGCTCCAGCCTCTCCCGGAGCGTGTGCCCGCGCCCGCCGGGGCCATTCATCCGTGTCGGCGCACCGCCGTGGCCGCGGCGGCGAGACCGAGGCGAGGGCTGGAGAGGACGGACAGCGGGGTCGTGGTCCGCTCGGCGGCGTCCGCCATGGACGCCTGGGCGAGGACGACGACACCCCCGTCGGCGGGGATACGGTCCAGGGCAGCCGCGACCGTGTCGAGATAGCCGTCCCGGTCGCCGGCCTCGAACCGCTCCCAGGCGCCGTCCACGACGAGCGTGGTGACGAACGAGGTCCTGTCCCCCGACTCCTCGCGGAGCAGGTCGAGCGTGGGCGCGAGGGTGGACTCCACCGTCGCGACCACCACGATCCGGTCCGACCCGACCGCCTCGGCGGCCATCGGCCGGTCCACCCGCAGGACGGGCACGCCCAGTTCGGCGGCGCTCCGTTCGGCGACGCCGCCGATGGTCGAGCAGGTGCACAGCACGGCGCGGGGCCCCCGCGCCGCGCGCCCGGCGGCGGGGCCCCCCCCGCGCCCCCCGCCCCCCGCCGGCCCCCCCCGACCCCGCCCCGCGCGATCGA
>NZ_JBHWBS010000077.1:28304-37864 GCF_042735655.1 Streptomyces sp. NPDC059567
CGCCGCCGGGGGCGCCCCCCCCGCGGCGGCCCCCGCGGGCGCCCGCCGGGGGGGGGCGCCCGCCCCCCCCGGCCGCCGGGGGGCCCCCCGGGCGGGCCCCGGCCACGGCTTCCGGCCCGTCGATCCGGGCCCGTTCGAGCAGTTCCTCGACGACGAGGTGACGCAGGTCGAGTCCGGGGTGGTGCCGGTCGCGCAGCCCGTCGAAGACGGGCACGTGAACGGCGGAGGTGTGCAGCAGGACGAGTGTCACCAGAGCCCCGGGGTGGCCTTGAGCTGCTGCTTGGCAGCGCGGACGACGTCCTCCGCGGGCACGGGCGCCTCATCGGGGTGCTTCTCGGCCCACTTGGCGGCGTACGGGCAGAGCGGCACGACGGGGACGCCCGCCCGCGCCGCCATCCGATAGAACTCCCGCACGAGCGACCCGGCGATGCCCTTGCCCTCGTTGCCCTCCTCCACGACCGTGTGGACGGCGACGAGTGCGTGCGGCTCGGCGTCGAGGACGAAGTAGACGATCACGCCGACGTAGGAGCCGTCCTCGAACGCCTCGAGGCGCCCCTTCTCCCGGTCGTCCCTGATCTCCGGCTCGGCCATGTGATGCGTCTCCCTCGTTCGGTTCAGGCGCCTGCCGGCACGGCGTGCGGGCTGCGCAGCGTGTCGCTCCCGGGCACCGGCGCGGAGGCGTCGGCTCCGAGCTCAATGATCCGGTTGTCCGCGTCCACGTGCACCACACGCGGCACGAGCGCGCGCGCCTCGGCGTCCTCGACCTGGGCGTAGCTGATCAGAATCACAAGATCGCCGGGGTGGACCAGATGGGCGGCCGCCCCGTTGATCCCGATCACCCCGGACCCCCGCTCGCCCTCTATGACGTAGGTCTCCAGCCGCGCGCCGTTGTCGATGTCGACGATGTGCACGAGCTCCCCGGGCAGCAGATCGGCCGCCTCCATGAGGTCGGCGTCGACGGTGACGGAGCCGACGTAGTGCAGATCGGCCTGGGTCACGGTGGCCCGGTGGATCTTGGACTTGAACATGGTACGAAGCATGCGAATACTCCCAATGTGTCTGCTCCCTGCCTGCTTCACGCAGGTCAAGGGCGATGGCCGGAGCCTACAACGATTCGCATGTCCGGTCAGCTGTCCCCAGATGTTGCAGGGCTCACGCCGACCGGTTGCCGACTCTCCTGACGCATCGCCAGGTGCGGTCGGGGGTCGCAGCCTTCTGCGACCCGGCCCTGGCGCGCCGGGTACGCGGTGTCCGGAGCCGCAGCCGGCGTGGGGCGGCGCCTGGTTACAGTGACGCCCCACTTGATCCAGCAGCTCTCGGAGGCCGTCCCATGTCGTCACGCACCCCGTCCGGCCCGCTCGCACGCCCCGGCGCCTCCCCTTCGGACGCCGACGCTGTCTGGGCGGTGATCATCGGAATGTACGAGGCCTACACGGCCGGGGACCGGACGGCCATCGATGCGCGGCTCGACCCGGAGGCGACGGTCTGGGATTCAGCAGCCGATCCGCTGCTCCTCGGCAGGGCCGACCTGGAGCGGCTGCGCGACGAGCGGACGACGCCCGGAAGCGGTCCGGTGGAGACCGGCCTCGCCGCCTACGACCCGGTCGTCGACGTATTCGGCGATACGGCCCTGTTGCGCTACTGGCTGCGCGTCGACTTCGCCCCGGGTTCGGACGGAGTGCCGTCACGTCCCGAGCTGGTGCGCAACACGGCGTTGCTACGCAGGGACACCGATGGCAGCTGGCTCATCGTGCATCTCCATGAAGACGTCCGGCAGCCGGGCGGGGTACCCGCAGTCGGCGTCTGACGGCGCCTGTGCGGCGCGCCTGACCGACCCCCGCCATCCGTGCACGCCGCACACTCGCGTCCCGGGCCGCCCTGGTTAACGTCCGTCCATTCTCCGGACAGCAGGGAGGCTGGAATGACGTACCGGGTGGCCATGGACATCGGTGGCACCTTCACGGATGTCGTCGCGTACGACGAGATCCGCGGCACCTATATCGCGGCGAAAGCTCCGACGACGCCAGGTGATCTGGCCGAGGGCGTGTTCGCCGCACTCGGGAGGGTGGTGGACGATCCCGCCGCGATCTCGTTCTTCGTGCACGGCACCACACAGGGGCTGAACGCGCTGCTGGAACGCAAGGGCGCCCACGTCCTGCTCCTCATGTCCGAGGGCATGCGCGACGTCTACAACATCGCGCGCGGTAACCGGGACCGCATGTTCGACCTGCACTACCGCAAGCCCGTGCCCCTGGTGGAGCGGCGGGCCACCGCCGAGGCCGGCGGACGGCTCGACTGGCGCGGTGAGGAGCTGAGGCCGCTGGACGAGGCCGCGGTACGTGCGGCGGCGCGGCGGGTCCGGGCCGAGGGCTACACCGCGGTCGCGGTCTCCTTCCTGTTCAGCTACGTCAACCCCGCTCACGAGGTGCGGGCCGGCGAGATCCTCGCCGAGGAGCTGAAGGACGAGGAGGTCATGATCGTCCTCTCTCACCAGGTGGCCAGTGAGTGGCGTGAGTACGAGCGCACCTCGTCCGCCGTCCTGGACGCGTACACGGGGCCCGTCGTGCGGCGCTACCTCGGGCGGATCGAGGAGCGGTTCACCGAGCGCGGGCTGGGTGTGCCCGTCCAGGTGATGCAGTCGTCGGGTGGAGTGGTCAACGCCGACTTCGCGCGCCGCAACCCACTGCAGACGCTTCTGTCAGGACCGGTCGGGGGCACCATGGGAGGCGTGGCCGCGGCGGCGCTCCTCGGCCGGCCGAACGCCATCTGTGTCGACATGGGGGGTACGTCGTTCGACGTGTCGCTGGTGCTCGACGGGCGGCCCGACATCTCCAACGAGGGCTCAGCGGACGGCTTTCCGGTGCTGATGCCGCTGGTCAACCTGCACACCATCGGCGCGGGAGGCGGCTCGATCGCGTACATGGAGGCGGGCGGGCTGCGGGTGGGGCCCGAGTCGGCCGGAGCGGTTCCGGGACCGGCCTGCTACGGGCGAGGCGGCACCCGCCCCACGGTGACGGACGCCAACGCCGTACTGGGCCGGGTGGATCCGGAGTGGTTCGCGGGCGGGCACATGACGCTCGACGTCGAGGCGGCCCACCGAGCCGTCGGTGAGCTGGCCGGACAACTGGGCGTCGAATCCGTGGAGCTGGCAAGCGGGATCTGCGAGGTCGCCAACGCGAAGATGGCCCAGGCCATTCGCACGCTGACGGTCGAGCACGGCCTGGAGCCCGGGGAGTTCGCGCTCCTCGCGTTCGGTGGCGCGGGACCCATGCACGCCGTGGAGATCGCTCGTGAGCTGGGCGTCGAAGAGGTGGTCGTCCCCCGCTTCCCGGGCGCCTTCTCCGCCTGGGGCATGCTCGGCACCAAGGTGCGTCGCGACCTCACCCGCCAGTTCTTCACCTCCGGTGACGTCCTCGACAGTGCCGCGATGGCGGAAGCCCTCTCGGAGTTGCAGGCGCAGGCCCTGGCCGCACTGGCCGAGCAGGGAGTGCCCGCCGGGCGCAGCCGGGTCGAGCACGCCGCCGACATGCGGTACGAAGGCCAGGATTACACCCTGACCGTTCCGCTCGATGCCGCCGAGGAGCCCCTGCACGAGGACTTCCTCGCGCGCGCCGCGGCCAGGTTCGCCGCGCTGCACGAGCGTCGCTACGGGCATGCGACTCCCGATGCCCCGGTCGAGTTCGTCACGATGCGAACGACGGGGCTCGGTGCTCTGCCCGAGACCGAGCCCACCGCGTACGGGCCGCAGGACGGCCAAGACCCCTGGGCCGGCCGAACCAAGTCCGTCGTGTTCGGCGGCCGGGCGTATGAGACGCCCGTGCTTCGCCGGGAACACCTCGCGGCGGGCGATCAGTTCGCCGGTCCGGCGGTCATCGTCGAAGCCACCTCCACCACGGTCGTCCCACCGGACGCGACCGTTGCCGTCGACCCGCACGGCTTTCTCGTCATCAAGCTCGGAGGCAACGCGTGAACGCCCCTACCCCCGTGATCGATCCGATCACCACCGAGATCATCCGCTGCGCCCTGCTCCAGGCCGCCGAGGACATGAACACGACCCTGATCAGGTCGGCCTACACACCCACGATCTACGAGGCCAAGGACTGCGCGGTCGCGCTCCTCGACCGGGATCACCACGTGCTGGGCCAGTCGTCCGGACTGCCGATCTTCCTCGGCAACCTGGAGGAGTGCACCCGAGCGACGGAGCGCATGTACGGCCGGGAGGTGTGGCAGGAGGGCGATGTCTGGGTGCTCAACGACTCCTACATCGGCGGCACCCATCTCAACGACGTCACCGTCTACGCGCCCATCCACGTCGGCGGCGAGCTGGTCGGCTTCGCAGCGTCCCGGGCGCACTGGATCGACATGGGGTCGAAAGACCCCGGTGGATCCATGGACTCCACGACGATCTACCAAGAGGGCCTGCGCTTGGGGCCGTTGAAGATCTACGAGCGTGGCGATCCCTGTGTGCTGACGCAGGATCTGATCGCCCGGCAGGTCCGCTTCCCGCAGCCCACGCTCGGCGACATGCGCGCCCAGGTCGCCTGCGCGCTCACCGGCGGCCGACGCCTGGGGGAGATCGTGGAGCGGTGGGGCATGGACACCCTGCTGGCAGCGCGTGACGCGATCTTCGAGCAGACCGAGCGCCTGGAGCGCGAGCAAATCACCGCGATCCCGGACGGCGTGTACCAGGCCACGGGACAGCTCGACAACGACGGCATCGACCTCGGCACACCCCTGCATGTCACCGTCCGGGTCACCGTGGACGGCGACCGCATGACCATGGACGTCACCGACTGCGCCGACCAGGCCACCGGGCCGGTCAACTGCGGTGCCGCACAGACCGTCGCAGCCTGCCGGGTCGGCTACAAGCTGCTGGTCAGCGGCGATGTTCCGCTGAACGGCGGCTCGTTCAAGCCGCTCGATGTCCTTACCCGGCCCGGTTCGATGCTCGCCGCGGTGGAGCCGGCGGCATGCCAGTACTACTACTCGCACCTGGGCCTCGTCATCGACCTGGTGGTCAGGGCCCTCGCGCCCGCGCTGCCGGAGAAGGCGGCGGCGGCCTCGTACGGCGACTCGATGATCGTGCAGTTCACCGGGGTCGACCCGCGCACCGACAAGCTGTTCGTCTCCCAGGAGGCCACCGTCGGCGGCTGGGGCGCCTGGCAGACCGGCGACGGCGAGACGTGCCTGATCAACAACGTCAACGGCTCCCTGCGCGACATGCCGGTCGAGGTCCTGGAGACACTCTTCCCGGTGCGGGTGGAGGAGTACGCCGTCCGCATCGACTCGGCGGGAGCGGGCCGCACCCGTGGGGGCAACGGCGTCGTACGCCAGTACCTGTTCACCGCGGACCAGGACCTGTCGCTGTGGTGGGAACGGTCGGTGACCCCGGCCTGGGGCCTCTTCGGTGGCGAGGCGGGCGCCCCGCCCAGGGTGACGCTCAACCCCGGCCGGGGCGACGAGCGTTCCCTGCTGAAGACCAATGCCCTCCCGGTACGGGAAGGCGATGTGCTGCGTTGCGAGAGCGGCGGGGGTGGCGGCTTCGGCCCGGCCTCCGAGCGCAGGGTCGAAGCGGTCGCCGATGACATCCGTCAGGGGCTGCTCAGCGCGACACGGGCGGAGGCCGACTACCTGTCAGCTCGTTGACGGTCCGCCAGAAGGATCGTCGAGCAGGACGCGACAGGCCAGGTGCAGGGCCAGCCGCAGACTCGGGTCCTCGGGGTCGCAGCCGAGGGCCCGCAGCCGCTCCACGCGGGCGGTGACGGTATTGCGGTGCACCCCCAGCCTGGCCGCGGCCGCCGACGGTGTGGCGACGTCGAGGACCGCGGCGAGGGTGCGCAGCAGACTGCCGTCCCTGTCGGCCTCCAGCAGCGCGGCGAGCAGTGACTCGGCCGGGCCGCGCAGCACGTCACGCGGCACGGCGGCCAAGAGCTGCTCCGGGCCCGTCCGGTCGGCCCGCACGACCGTGCCGGGTCGCGTGACGCTCACGGCGGCCACCGCGTCGGCGAGCACCGGCCCGAGGCCCGCGAGGTCCGTGGCCGGGCCGGCCACCGCCCCGGCCAGCGGCACCAGCAGGGACGGATGGACCAGCGCGGCCCGCAGCTTCTCCCCGGCACGGGCGAGGGGATCCCGCGCCGACGGCAGGTCATCCTGCCGCTCCCAGGCCACCCAGCACCCTTGATAGGCCACGAGCGGCCCGCCCGGGCCCGTCCGGCTCCACCAAGAGGCCAGCAGTGCGGCGCCGCGGTCCTGTTCTGCGGGCCGTACGACGTACACCACGAAAGGACCGCGTACGGGCCAGCCCAGCGCCACGGCCTGCAGGAGCAGCGGGTCGCGCTCTTCGGCCGGGCCCGGTTCCTGCTCCGGGGCTGGGTGCCGGCCCTGATCCTGGCCTTGCTCCTGGTCTTGTGGCGTCGGTGCGGCCCCGCCCCGGTCCACGAGCTCCACAAGGAGTCCCGACGCGTGCAGGCCCAAGCGCTCCGAGGTCAGGCGCTCCCGCGCCGCCCAGGCCGTCAGTGGAGCGACGGCCAGCCCCAGAACCTCTCGGACCGTCGACTCCCAGCCCGCGACGCGGGACCGGGAAGACGCGGCCAGCACGGCGAGCGGACCGCCTTCCGGGTCGGGTACCTCCACCCGCACGCCCACCGCGCCGGCGTCGAGCGCGGCCGACCGGCCCGCGATCACCTCGCCGGACGGAGCGACGAGCGCGACATCGGTCGACGGCAGCACTGCGTGCAGGGCCGAGACGATGCGCACCGGGCGCGGTCCGGCCGCGGTGATGCGCCGGGCGGCCGTCGCCAGCAGTGCCGTGCGGCCCGCCTCGGGCTGGGCCACGGCCGAGGCGATCCGCACGGCGGCGTCCAGGGCACTGCCCACTACCACGACCAGCGGCACACCGAGCCGCTCGGCCAGGTCCGCGGCGGATTCCGCGTTGCCCGCGCCCCGAGCGACGACCACGCAGGCCGCGGCGTGCTCCCATGCCTTGCGCAGGGCCATCTCGATGGTCCACGCCGCCGACGCGGCGACGCCGGTCAGGACGACGGCGGTGTGCGGCTGCAGCTCGTCCAGCGCGTCGAGGTGGTCGGCGATGCGTACGGCCCGCACGTCGACCGTGCGATCGGCCGGCCCGTACGTGGTGACACCGGCGAGCGGCCCGTGCTGGAGGAGCTCGGCGAGTGTCAGGTAGCGGTCCGCGGCCACCGGTTCCCTCACCATGGCCCACCTCCGTTCCGCTCCATCAGGGCCGGTACGCCCATCCGGGCCAAGGCTCGGCCTTCACGCGTGTGCCAGGGCGGCGCCGCCTCGATGACGACCACCTCGACCTCTGTTCCGAGGACCGCATGCTCGACGTCCACGACGCTTCCGTCCGCGGCGGACAGGATGAGGATCTGGTCGGGAGCCGCGGCCACGACGGCGCCGTCGCCGAGGGCCAGGAGTACTTCGTTGTGGGCCTCCAGCCGGAACCGGCGACGCAGCCCCTCGGCCTCGGAGATCACCACACTGGTCGGCCGGGAGGGCAGTGCGGCGGCGTCCAGGAAGTCGCGGGCCGCGCCGGATCCCCCGTCGCGCACGGTGTCCGGAGCGTGCTCCACAGCGGTGATCCGGCCTCGGCACAGCCTCGTCGGCCGCCACGGTGCGAAGCGCTCACGCTCGGTCGCCGAGCCCGCCGCGAGGGCGCGGCTGACGGTGGCCGGCACGAGGCAGCCGGCCAGGGCGGTGCCGTCCATGGGGTAGGCGGCGGCAACGGCCCAGCCGCCGACGGCCAGCACCAGCGGGCGTACCAGTTCCTCCACGCTACTCCCCGCCGACTCGATCGTGATCACGTCCCCGTCGCAGGTGCCGAGAGCGAGCGGGACCGGGGCCACCCCCGCGAGGGTGAAGACGGTCTGCTCCAACAGTGGCAGTACACGCCCGCAGCCGTCCCCGTCGACGAGTGGGAGCCCGCACCGGGCGGCCGTCGCCAGGGCGATCAGGGCGTTCTCGGCGGCGGTGTTGAGCGCCACGACCGCCTCCACGGGGCGCCCGACGACGCGTTCCACCGCGGCGACGGCCTTGAGCGGCTCCTCGCCCGTGGGGAGGTGCTCGGCGAGGGCGGCCGAGGCGCCGACCAGCGTCACGCAGACGCACAGACCGACCCCGCCGAGCCGCTCGGGCGGGAGCAGTGGCACCGGACCGTGTGCGGCGAGTTCGGCGCCCGCCCAGTCCAGGGCGACTCGGTAGGCGGATTCCTCCGTGCCTGCGGCGAGCACCCGTGCCCCCACCGCCAGCCGCCCCAGATCAGTGCTGGTCAGCCTCGGCAGCGGGGGAGCCTCTGCCCGGGCGGCGTTCATGCGGGCACTCCCGCTGCCGGCTGTCCCACGGCGTGCACCGTCACGCGGTGCACTCCGGCCGGCAGGTAGGCGACCGGCGCGTGGCTGACGCTCTCGATGCGGGCCGTGTCGGGAGCCGCGCCCGCAGCCACCACGCGGGACAGTGCACGGTCACGCGCCGTTGCGAGCACAAGCTCGAACTCCGCACGTCCGACCGCCGTGACGAGCCGCTCGGACGCGATGCGGCACACCGAGGTGGCGGCGAACCGGGCGGCGTCGGTCAGCCGGGCGCGTACCTCGGCCGCGGCGGGCGGGGCCCCCACATCGCCCATTCCCCCGCCGGTATGCAGGAGTACGGCACCCGCGACGCGCTTGAGCTGCCGCGCGGCGAGGCGGGCGATGACGTTCGGGTCGGCCGGCGGCGTGTCGCGGACACCCGGCCCCAACTCCTGGATCACCGGGGACCCGAGGTGCACGGGAACGCCGAGCGGGCCTTGCCCCGGCCGCACGGAGCGCTCCGGGTTGCCGTCGCCGAGGGTGAGACAGCGGACGGTACGTGCGCCGGCGTCGACGACGACCGCGTCGGCGACGCCCGCGCGGGCGGCGGCCCCACGGGCGGCGCAGGTCGTGGCGGGAGCGGTGGCGATCACCCTAGGCGACGGCAACCGGAACCTCTCCGACTCGCTGCCCCGCCGCTCGGACGAGGTCGAGGCATGGATGGCCGCCCTGAAGGGCCGATCCAGCCGGTCTTGAGTCCGCGACCGAGCCCCGTGCTCGTGCCCCCTGGTCGGCAACCGGGGACCCTCATGGGACCGATGCTGACCGTTTGCTGACCTGGGCCCGGCCATCACTGCCTGACCTGCGGAACGCCGAAACACTAGATCTTGGACTTGGCAGCGTCTCCCCTACCGCTAGCCCCGCCGATGCGTCGCTCGTCCAGCTCCGCAAGCCCCATGTCGTCGGCTCCTCCACCCGAGTCGCATTCGCGACGACGTTCTTCCGTCGCTGTGCGGGTCGTACTGATTCCGCAGCCGCTTGACCTGTGGCGTTCGTCGAACCGCCGACATTGCGCCACGCAACTAGGCAGATTGCTATGGCGGATTACACGTCGCCTTGACACCGTGGTAGGACTGTTCGATTGACTGATCATCATCTGACGGGGGTTGGGAATCGTGGCTGTCACGGTGCCGGATTGGGCTGACACGCTGCTGGATCTGGTGGGGGTGAACTGGCCCAACGTCGACGAGGACG
>NZ_JBHWBS010000078.1:0-26999 GCF_042735655.1 Streptomyces sp. NPDC059567
CCAACCCCACCCCCCTTCTCCCTGGCGCGGGCGCGGGAGCCAGTCGGTTAATATCGGGGCAACGCCGCCGGGGGGGGGGGGGGGCCCGGCCGCCGCGGGCCCCCCCCCCCCCGGCCGTATCAGTCCTGTGCGGGGGCGGCCGTCTTCTTGGTGGCCGCCTTCTTCGCAGTCGTCTTCTTCGCCGCGGTCTTCTTGGTCGCCGCCGTCTTCTTGGTGGCGGCCTTCTTCGCGGTGGCCTTCTTGGCCGTCTTGCGGGCGGCCGTCTTCTTGGCCGGGGCGGGGGCCTCGGCCTCCGCCTCCGCGGCCGGAGCCTCGACGGCGGCCGGAGCCTCGACCACCACGACGGCGGCCTCCTCGGCGCCCGCGGGCGAACCGGCAGGGGCGGTCACCTTACGGACCACCCTGCGACGGGCCCTCGGCGGGGCGGCCACGGGGGCCTCCTCGACGACGGGCTCGGGCGCGGCCTCGACGACCGGCTCCGGGGCGGCGGCGGGCTCGACGACCGGAACCTCGACGACGGGCTCCGGAGCCGCCGCCGGCGAACCGGCCGGGGCCGTCGCCTTACGGGTGGCACGGCGGCGCGCACGGGGGGCCGGGGCGGCCTCCTCGACGACCGGGGCCTCGACCACGGCCTCGACGACGGGCTCGGCCTCCACGACGGGCTCGGGCTCGACCACGACCGGCGCGGGGGCCGCCGCGACCGGAGGACCGGCCGGCGCGGACACCTTGCGGGTCGCCCGACGGCGGCCACGACCACGGGTGGCGGCGGCCTCGGCCTCGGCGGCGCTGCTGTACAGCTCCTCGTCGGCGCGGAAGGGCTCCTCCACGGCCACCGGGGCGGCGATCTCCGCGGCCACCTCGGCCTCGGTCTCGACCGTCTCGGTCTCGGACTCCGTCTCCACGGCCTCGACGTGCTCGTGCTCGTGGTGCTCGGCACCGCCACGGCCACGCTTCTTCGAGCGCTTGCCGCCGCCACCGCCGCCGGGGGCGGTCGGCTGCTCCATGTGCACGATGACGCCACGGCCGTTGCAGTGGACGCAGGTCTCGGAGAAGGACTCCAGCAGACCCTGGCCGACCCGCTTGCGGGTCATCTGGACCAGGCCCAGCGAGGTGACCTCGGCCACCTGGTGCTTGGTCCGGTCACGGCCCAGGCACTCCAGGAGGCGGCGCAGCACCAGATCGCGGTTGGACTCCAGGACCATGTCGATGAAGTCGATGACGACGATGCCACCGAGGTCCCGCAGGCGCAGCTGGCGCACGATCTCCTCGGCCGCTTCGAGGTTGTTCCTCGTCACGGTCTCTTCGAGGTTGCCGCCCTGACCGGTGAACTTGCCGGTGTTGACGTCGACGACGATCATCGCCTCGGTCTTGTCGATCACCAGCGAGCCACCGCTCGGCAGCCAGACCTTGCGGTCCAGCGCCTTCATCAGCTGCTCGTCGATCCGGTACGTCGCGAAGACGTCGACCTCGCTCGTCCACTTGGACAGGCGGTCGGTCAGGTCCGGGGCGACGTGGTTCACGTAGCCGTGGATGGTCTCCCAGGCGTCGTCACCGCTGACGATGACTTTCGAGAAGTCCTCGTTGAAGATGTCGCGGACGACACGGACGGTCATGTCCGGCTCGCCGTAGAGAAGGGTCGGAGCGTTGCCGTTCTTCGCCTTCTTCTGGATGTCCTCCCACTGGGCCTGCAGACGCTCGACGTCGCGGCGCAGCTCGTCCTCGCTCGCGCCCTCGGCGGCGGTGCGCACGATGACGCCCGCGTCCTCGGGGACGATCTTCTTGAGGATGGTCTTCAGGCGGGCGCGCTCGGTGTCCGGGAGCTTGCGGCTGATGCCGGTCATCGAGCCCTCGGGGACGTACACGAGGTAACGGCCCGGCAGGGACACCTGGCTGGTCAGACGGGCGCCCTTGTGACCGATCGGGTCCTTCGTCACCTGGACGAGGACCGACTGGCCGGACTTGAGCGCGGTCTCGATGCGGCGCGGCCCGTTGGCCATGCCGAGCGCCTCGAAGTTGACCTCGCCGGCGTACAGGACGGCGTTGCGGCCCTTGCCGATGTCGACGAAGGCGGCCTCCATGGACGGCAGCACGTTCTGGACCTTGCCCAGGTAGACGTTGCCGACGTACGAGGTGGCCTGCTCCTTGTTGACGTAGTGCTCGACGAGCACGTTGTCTTCCAGGACGCCGATCTGGGTGCGCTCACCGTTCTGGCGGACGACCATGACGCGCTCGACGGCCTCACGGCGGGCCAGGAACTCGGCCTCCGTGATGATCGGGACGCGACGGCGGCCCTGCTCGCGGCCCTCGCGGCGACGCTGCTTCTTCGCCTCCAGGCGGGTCGAGCCCTTGATGGACTGGACCTCGTCGGACGGCTCGGCCTTCTCGCGGGCCGGACGGGGCTCGCGGACCTTGACGACCGTACGGACGCCGTCCTCCTCGCCCGCCTCGGTCTCGCCGGAGGCATCACCGCTGCGGCGGCGACGACGGCGACGGCGACGCGAGCTGCTGCTGCCACCCGTGGAGGTGCCGCCCTCGTACTCGTCGGACTCCTCGGCCTCTTCCTCGGACTCCTCGTCCTCGGCGCGGGCCTCCTCCGCCTCTTCGGTCTCCTCGGTGTCCTCCGCCTCGGCGAGCTCACCGCGACGACGGCGACGGCCGCCACGGCGGCGACGGCGGGACGGACGGTCCTCGTACTCGTCGGACTCCTCGGCCTCCGCCTCGGGCTCCTCGGCCTCGACCTCGGGCTCGTCGGCGACGGTGGCCGGCACCGGCTCGACGGCGACGGGCTCGGCGGGCTCGCCACGACGGCGACGGCGGCGACGGCCGGCGGGCTCGGGGCGCTCGACCGTCTCGACGACGGCGGTGGTCTCCTCGACCTCGACCGTCTCCTCCTCGTCCTCCTCCGGCTCCACGGCCACGGCGGCAGCGGCGGCGGCCGCGGTCTCCGGGGTCTGGAACATGGGCTCGGTGAAGACCGGGGCCTGGAAGACGGCGACGGCGGGGCGCGCGGCGCGACGGCCGCGGGGCTCCTCCTCCGCCTTGGGGGCGGAGACCGGCTCAGCGGTGAACTGCGGCGAGGACGCGCGACGGCGCGTCCGGCCGCGGGTGGCGGCCTTCTCGGCGGCGGCGACCTCGGGCTCGGCCTCTTCGGCGGTGATCTGCGCGACGGTCTCCGACGGCAGGCTCTCGCCGGCCGTCTCGGCGACCGGCTCCGGGGAGGTGGCCTTGCGGGTGGCACGGCGGCGGGTACGCGCGGGGGCGGCGGGCTCCTCGACAGGAGCCTCCTCGGCCACCGGCGCGACCTCGGCAGCGGCGGCGGTCTCGGTCTCGGCGACCGGCTCCGGCGACGTGGCCTTACGGGTCGCACGGCGACGGGTACGCGCGGGGGCGGCCGGCTCCTCGACAGGTGCCTCGGCCGACGCGGCCTCTGCCGCTGCCTCGGTCTCGACGACCGGCTCCGGCGACGTGGCCTTACGGGTCGCACGGCGACGGGTACGCGCGGGGGCGGCCGGCTCCTCGACGGGAGCCTCGGCCGACGCGGCCTCTGCCGCTGCCTCGACCACGGGCTCCGCGGACGTGGCCTTACGGGTCGCACGACGGCGCGGACGCGCGGCGGCGGCCGGCTCCTCCGTGGGCTCCGGCGTGGCGGCGGGCGTCTCCACGACGACCTCGGCCGCGTTCTCGGTGACCTCCGCCGTCACCGGCGGACCGGCGGGGCGGGAAGCGGCGCGGCGCCTACGGCGCGGCGGCAGCTTGTCACCAGGTGCGTTGTTGTTCTCTTCGTTCGGCTCGAGCATGCGGGCGGTTCTCCCGTCACGCTCCCGGGCGCCGCGCCTTGTTCCGGTCCGGCGGCACGATCACGCACGAAGCGCGGTGCCGCCGTCCGGGGCGCGGGCGCCGCACGGGAGCTGATGTCTGGCTCGCCGGTTCCGTACGCGTTGTACGTACGGCCTGGCGAAAGTCTCCTGGTCAGTGCGCTGCCCGACCCAGGTGGCTCCCGAGTACCAGGGCTGCGCTACAACGACCGCTCCCTACGCGGAACCTGCACCCGGCGCCGTCGCTGAGGCGGTCGCGGCGGCCGTGGGTGGAGCGGCCGTGACTACCTCGCGGTCGGGCGCGAGCGGGTCGGTCACCGTGCCGGACTCCTCGTCGAAGAGCCCCTGCGCCAGCCTGGTCACCGCTGCGGGGACCGGCGGCGCCAGGTCGGCCACAGCTCGGAGACCGGACAGGACGTCGTCGGGTCGTACGGCAGGTGTCACGTGCCGAACAACCAGCCGCAGTATCGCACAGGCATTGTCCAGGGGCCTATCAGCCTGGGGACGTGCCTGTGGACGATCGGCGACGAGGTCGGCGACGGCCGAGCGGGCGTCGAAGGTGCGGATGCCGTTCTTGGTCTTGCGCTGCACTTCCACGGTGTCGGCCGCGAGGAAGGCCGATACGGCCTTCTCGGCGTCCTCGAAAGTGACCCCGTCGAGCCGCAGCTCCCACACGGAGGCGGTGAGCCGGTCGGCGAGTCCCGAGGTGCGGGCCTCGACGGCATCGGTGATGTCGAGGCCGTCCGGGAGCGACTCGTCGAGCAGGACCCGCAGGGTCTCCGGATCCCGCGCTTCGGTGAGCGCGATCTCCAGGAACTCTGCCTCGGAGCCCGTACCCGTGGGGGCGGCGTTGGCGTACGACACCTTCGGGTGCGGGGTGAATCCGGCCGAGTACGCCATGGGCACCTCGGCTCGGCGCAGCGCACGCTCGAAGGCGCGCTGGAAGTCACGGTGGCTGGTGAACCGGAGGCGGCCGCGCTTGGTGTAGCGCAGTCGGATGCGCTGCACCGCCGGTGCGGGCGGCGGGCCTTCGGGCTGTCGCTTGCCCAGTGGTTCTTCTCCTCGGTGCGGGGCGGGCGCGGTGGCGCGCCGCCCACGAAATGCGGGTGGCCTCTGGGGGGCCCGACCGGCTCACCCCTGCTTTCGCAGGGAGATCTCGGGTGCGGGCGCCGCGCCGGAGGCGGTTGTTGTACTACCCAGAGTACGCGCAGGGGCCACCACCGGTTCCCCAGGCTCGGTCACTCGGGCTCCGCCGACCAGCGCGTGCCAGGCGTCGCGGCGGGCCTGCCGCACGGTCGCGCGTGCCGAGCGGAGGGCGCCCCGGGCGGCCCTTCCGGCCTCGACGGCCGCCCGCCTGGCCGGCGCCCACACCTGGTCGCGGACCCAGTGCCCGACGGGGGTGCAGACGGCGCGATAGATCCAGGTCACGGGGCGGCCGAAGAGATTCCGGACCACCCACTTGAGTGCCCGGCCGACGGCCCGGGAGATGAACCCCGCGATCCGCCAGCAGACCCGGAAGGCGTCCACGATCTCCCGCCCGAGGGGCGCCAGGACCCGGCGCCAGAGCCATCCGAGGGGCAGGACGATCCCGTACCGCCACAGTGCGACCCAGGGCCGGACGAACAGCGCTTTGCCGAGCCACACCAGGGCGTGGCCGAGGCCGGTGAACAGCCACGTCAGCCCGTGACCGAGTGGGGTGAGGACGGCCCGGTAGAGCCAGACGGCGGGCATCCCGATCCCGTACCGGGCCACCGGCACGACGAGATACCGCCACAGGGCCGTGGCGAGCGGGGCGAGGATCCACCGGTACACCCAGACCGCGGGGACACCGATCCCGTACCGGGCGACCGGCACGAGCACGTACCGCCACAGCGCGACCCACGGCCAGACGAACAGCGCCTTGCCCACCCAGCGGCCGACGACACCGAGGCCCTCCCCCAGCCGGGCGAAGAACCACGCGAGGCCACGGCCCACCGTGGTGAAGAACCACGCGAGGCCGTGCCCGACCGGGGTGAGGACCGACCGGTAGAGCCACCCGGCCGAAAGCACGAGCCCGTACCGGGCGACCGGCACGAGCACGTACCGCCACAGCGCGACCCACGGCCAGACGAACAGCGCCTTGCCCAGCCAGACCACCGGCTTCGCCACCAGCGTGCGGAACATCCAGCCGAGCGCCCGCCCGACCGGCCGCAGCACCCGCAGCTCGACGGCCCGCCCGCAGACGACGAGAACGTCCCACACCAGCCGGACGGGTACGACGACGACCAGCACCACGATCCGAACCGGAATCCTGATGAACGCCGTCAGACAGCCCTCCGGCTCTCCCCCGGGCTGCGCCTTCTCCATGCTCATGCCGGAAATGACGCGACGGCCCGGCGGAGGGTTTCCCCTCGCACCGGGCCGTCGCCGGAGTGTTACCGGAACGGGCTACTTGACCACGCTCAGCGGCAGCAGCTTCTTGCCCGTCGGACCGACCTGGATCTCGGTCTGCATCGCCGGGCACACACCGCAGTCGAAGCACGGCGTCCAGCGGCAGTCGTCGACCTCGGTCTCGTCCAGCGCGTCCTGCCAGTCCTCCCAGAGCCAGTCCTTGTCCAGACCGGAGTCCAGGTGGTCCCAGGGCAAGACCTCCTCGTAGGTGCGCTCACGGGTCGTGTACCAGTCGACGTCGACCCCCATGGCCGGCAGCGTCTTGTCGGCGCACTGCATCCAGCGGTCGTACGAGAAGTGCTCGCGCCAGCCGTCGAAGCGGCCGCCGTCCTCGTACACCGCGCGGATGACGGCGCCGATCCGCCGGTCGCCGCGCGAGAGCAGGCCCTCGACGATGCCGGGCTTGCCGTCGTGGTAGCGGAAGCCGATCGAGCGGCCGTACTTCTTGTCGCCGCGGATCTTGTCCCGGAGCTTCGCCAGGCGCGCGTCCGTCTCCTCCGCCGAGAGCTGCGGGGCCCACTGGAAAGGGGTGTGCGGCTTCGGGACGAATCCGCCGATGGAGACCGTGCAGCGGATGTCGTTCTGGCCGGAGACCTTGCGGCCCTCGGCGATGACGTTGACCGCCATGTCGCCGATCTGGAGGACGTCCTCGTCCGTCTCGGTCGGCAGGCCGCACATGAAGTACAGCTTCACCTGGCGCCAGCCGTTGCCGTACGCCGTGGAGACGGTCCGGATCAGGTCCTCCTCCGAGACCATCTTGTTGATGACCTTGCGCATCCGCTCGGAGCCGCCCTCGGGCGCGAAGGTGAGACCGGAGCGACGGCCGTTCCTCGTCAGCTCGTTGGCCAGGTCGACGTTGAACGCGTCGACGCGGGTCGAGGGGAGGGAGAGACCGATCTTGTCCTCGGTGTACCGGTCGGCGAGGCCCTTGGCGATGTCGCCGATCTCGGTGTGGTCCGCGGAGGAGAGCGAGAGGAGGCCGACCTCCTCGAAGCCCGTCGCCTTGAGACCCTTCTCGACCATCTCGCCGATGCCGGTGATGCTTCGCTCCCGCACGGGGCGCGTGATCATGCCGGCCTGGCAGAAGCGGCAGCCGCGGGTACAGCCGCGGAAGATCTCGACGGACATCCGCTCGTGGACCGTCTCGGCGAGCGGGACCAGCGGCTGCTTCGGGTAGGGCCACTCGTCGAGGTCCATGACGGTGTGCTTGGACACGCGCCACGGCACGCCGGAGCGGTTGGGCACGACGCGGGCGATCCGGCCGTCGGCCAGGTACTCGACGTCGTAGAAGCCCGGGATGTAGACCGAGCCGGTCTTGGCGAGCCGGAGGAGGACCTCCTCGCGGCCGCCGGGGCGGCCCTCGGCCTTCCAGGCACGGATGATCTCGGTCATGTCGAGGACGGCCTGCTCGCCGTCGCCGATGATCGCCGCGTCGATGAAGTCCGCGATCGGCTCGGGGTTGAAGGCGGCGTGGCCGCCGGCGAGCACGATCGGGTGGTCGACGGTGCGGTCCTTCGACTCCAGCGGGATGCCCGCCAGGTCGAGGGCCGTGAGCATGTTGGTGTAGCCGAGCTCGGTGGAGAAGCTCAGGCCGAAGACGTCGAAGGCGCCGACGGGGCGGTGGCTGTCCACGGTGAACTGCGGGACCTTGTGCTCCCGCATCAGCTCCTCGAGGTCCGGCCACACGCTGTAGGTGCGCTCGGCGAGGACACCCTCCCGCTCGTTCAGTACCTCGTAGAGGATCATGACGCCCTGGTTGGGCAGACCGACCTCGTACGCGTCCGGGTACATGAGCGCCCAGCGGACGTCGGCGGACTCCCACGGCTTGACCGTGGAGTTCAGCTCTCCACCGACGTACTGAATCGGCTTCTGCACGTGCGGGAGCAGAGCTTCGAGCTGCGGGAAGACAGACTCGGCAGCAGACATCTCGAACCTTCGTGAGCTGGCAGGGGGCGACTCTCAAGCGTACCCGGTGCTCAGTGACTCAGTGCCGCCCTCGGTTTCGGGGCCGAGGCCCGCTCCCAGACCTGCGGGAACTCGCGTTCGCGGTCGGCGCCGGCCGCTTCCTCCTGGCCGTAGAGGAGTCCCCAGGTGAAGGCGGACTCGCCCGCGGCGTGGGCCTGGACGGCGAGGGTGCGCAGGGCCTCGCGGGCGACGACGCTGTCCTGGTGGTCGCCGAGGACGGTCTGGACGGACTTCATGCGCTTGGCGAAGCGCTTGGCCGGCTTGCCGAGGGTCGGGGTGGCGGCCTCCGCGGCGTAGCGGGCGCGTTTGGCGGCCTTGCGGGCCTCGTGCATGGCGAGGTCGCGGTCGTGGCCCGCGGGCAGGGCGAGTGCGTGGTCGACACGGCCGGCGAGCCGGTCGTAGTCCTTGAGGACGGCCTTGGCGAAGACCGGCGGGGCGTCCTTCGTGGCGTCCTTCAGCAGGGGCGGGTCGGTGAGCAGCGCGTCGAGGGCGGACAGGAGCGCGAGGTGGCGCGCGGAGTCGAGGGCGGCGAGTGCGGTGCGCCGGGCGCCGCCGCCGTGTGCGGCGTTCCAGATGCGGAGCCGGGAGCGGACGGGGCCGAGGAGGAGGGTGCGGGGCAGTTCCTCGATCCGGCCGCGCAGGCGGTCGAGGAGCACTTCCTGGTCGCGGGCGACGCCGAGCTCCCCGGCGAGCCATTTCAGCTCCTCGCCGATGGGGTCGGTGACGGTGCGGTCGAGGACTTTGCGGTACGTCTTGAAGGCGCTGCGGAGGCGGCGGGTGGCGACCCGCATCTGGTGGACGGAGTCGGGGAGGTCACGGCGGACGGCGGGGTCGAGGGCGATGATCGCGTCGATCTGCTCCTCCACATAGGCGAGGACGCGGCCGCCCGCGGTGTCCTCCCCCGGCCGGAAGACCGCGTCATGGGCGCCGCCGGCCGAGCCCGCGTCGGGGTCCGTCGTCTCCGCCAGGGCCCTGGCGAGTTTCGAGGCCGATGCCGACGGCCGTACGCCCGCCTTCTTCAGGCGCTTCTCGACGGCGTCCAGGACGGTGGGGTCCGCGCCGTCCGCGAGTTCGACCTCGATCTCCGTCCAGGAGGTCTCTCCGCCGGACTCGGTCAGGCGCTCGGCGTGGACCGTGTCGACGGACACCTCCGCGACCAGGGTCCCCTCCTCGTCGACGAGGTGGCGGACGTCCCGGGAGGAGCGGAGGCGGACGACGGGGACGACGTCCTCGTCGCGGATGCGGGAGCGCAGGAGTCGGGCGAGGGGTGTCGGGAGGGTGTCGGCGAGCGGGGCTCTGATCTCGTCGCGGATCCCGGACGCGACGGGGAACTTGAGGTGCCAGCCCGCGTCCTCCCCGCCCGTGCGGCGGCGCAGGGTGAGCGAGTCGGCGGCCAGCCGCAGATCGGCCGTGTCGTAGTAGACGGCGTCGAGTTCGGCGACGCCCCGGTCGAGGACGGCCGAGACTCCCCGGGCCCTGGTGAGGTCCGGGAGCCCCGCCTTCTCGGTGGCTTCGTACTTCCGCTCGATCTCGCGCTTCGTCTCCGCCATGAATCGAATCTAGACGTGAAGTGAACGGAAGGGCAGACCCTCTTGAGCCTAAGCGGTTATCGGCCTCTGTACGCGGATCGACTGGAGCAGTCCGATCGCCACCCACACGGCGAACATCGACGAGCCTCCGTAGGAGACGAACGGGAGCGGGAGGCCCGCCACGGGCATGATGCCGAGGGCCATGCCGATGTTCTCGAAGGACTGGAAGGCGAACCAGGCGATGATGCCGGCGGCGACGATCGTGCCGTACAGCTCGGTCGTCTCGCGTGCGATCCGGCAGGCGCGCCAGAGGATGACGCCGATCAGCGCGATGATCAGTCCGCCGCCGAGGAAGCCGAGCTCTTCGCCGGCGACGCTGAAGATGAAGTCGGTCTGCTGTTCGGGCACGAACTGGCCGCTGGTCTGGTGGCCGTTGAAGAGTCCCGCGCCGTACAGGCCGCCGGAGCCGATCGCGATGCGCGCCTGGTTGGTGTTGTAGCCGACGCCCGCCGGGTCGAGCTCGGGGTTGGCGAAGGCGGCGAAGCGGTTGATCTGGTACTCGTCGAGCACGCCGAGCGCGGCGACGAGTGCGGCACCGCTGATGCCCGCGACGATGAGGCCGAGGACCCAGCGGTTGGAGGCGCCGGAGGCGAGGAGCACGCCGAGCACGATCACCGCCATGACCATCACCGAACCGAGGTCCGGCATCAGCATGACGATCGCCATGGGGAGCGCGGCGAGGAGGAGGGCCTTGGCGACGGTGCGGTGGTCGGGGTGGACCTGGTCGCCGGCGTCGACGCGGGCGGCCAGCAGCATCGCCATGATCAGGATGATGGTGATCTTGACGAACTCGCTGGGCTGGAGCGAGAAGCCGCCGCCGATGACGATCCACGCGTGGGCGCCGTTGATGGTCGCGCCGAGCGGGGTGAGGACGGCGAGGATCAGCAGGATCGAGATGCCGTAGAGGATCGGCACCGCGCCGCGCAGGGTGCGGTGGCCGAGCCAGATCGTGCCGATCATCAGGGCGAGGCCGATGCCGGTGTTGAGGACGTGGCGGAAGAGGAAGTAGTACGGGTCGCCGTTGTTGAGCTCGGTGCGGCCGCGGGTGGCGGACCAGACGAGCAGCGCGCCGAGGAGGGACAGGGCGAGCGCCGACAGCAGGATCGGCCAGTCGAGCCGGCGCAGCATCGAGTCGCGGGCGGTGAGTTTCGCGAGCGACCCGCGCTCGGGCGCGTACCGGGAGACGGAGAATCCGTGGGGTGCGGTCATCGCGTCAGTCCCTCCAGATGTGCGGGGTGCCCATGAGCGGCGACTTCCCGTCGTCCGGCTTGGCCGGATCGCCCTGGCCTGCCGGATCGCCCTGACCTGCCGGATCGACCAGGCCTGCCGCGTCGCCCTGCTTGACCGGCTTGACCAGCTGTGAGGCGGGGTCGTACGGCTTGATGTCGGGCGCGTCGATGGAGCCGTCGGCCTGGATCTTCGGCAGCCCCTGCTGCGGCTTGGGCAGCAGGGCGCGCTTGAGGTCCTGGTTGCCTTCGTCGTCGAGGCCGTAGAGGGCGTCGTAGATGTTGCGCACGGCGGGGCCGGACGCGCCGGAGCCCGTACCACCCTGGGAGATCGTCATGACGATCGTGTAGTCGTCGGTGTACGTGGCGAACCAGGAGGTCGTCTGCTTGCCGTAGACCTGGGCGGTGCCGGTCTTGGCGCGCATCGGGATCTTGTCCTGGGGCCAGCCGCCGAACCGCCAGGCGGCGGTACCGCCGGGCTCGACGACGGAGCGCAGGCCCTTGTCGAGGTCGGCGATGGTCTTGGCATCGACCGGCAGCTTGCCGTGGGCCGTCGGCTTGATCTCCTGGATCCGCTTGCCGTCGGGGCTGATCACGGCCTTGCCGATGGTCGGGTCGTAGAGGGTGCCGCCGTTGCTGATCGCCGCGTAGGCGGTGGCCAGCTGGACGGGCGTGATGAGGACGTCGCCCTGACCGATGGAGAAGTTGATGCTGTCGTAGGCCTTCAGCTGGTTGCCCTCGAGGCAGCTCTCATAGGCGATCTGCTCGACGTAGGTGCCCCCCTTCTTGCCCTGCTTGCACCAGGCGTCCTTGTTGGCCTCCCAGAACTTCTGCTTCCACTGGCGGTCCGGGATACGGCCCTTGACCTCGTTCGGCACGTCGATGCCGGTCTCGGAGCCGAAGCCGAAGTCACGGGCGGTCCGGTAGAACCAGTCGTGGGCGTCCTTCTTGGGCTTTATGCCGCCGTCGCGGCTCCACTCCTGGTGGCCGAGGCGGTAGAAGACCGTGTTGCAGGAGTACTTGAGGGCGTCGCCGAGGGTGATGGGGCCGTGCCCCTGCGACTCGAAGTTCGCGAAGCTCCGGTTGCCCATGCTGTAGGAGCTGCTGCAGAGGTACTTGTCGTCGAAGTCGTATCCGGCCCGGACGGCCGCGCTCGCCGACACCACCTTGAAGACGGAGCCGGCGGGCGCCTGCCCCTGGATGGCCCGGTTGAGCAGCGGGTAGTTGGAGTCCTTGCTGGTGAGCCGGGCGTAGTCCTTGCCGGAGATGCCGCCGACCCAGGCGTTCGGGTCGTAGTCGGGCTGGGACGCCATCGCGACGACGCGGCCCGTCCTGGACTCCATGACGACGACGGCGCCCGCGTCGGCCTCGTACTTACGGCCGGTGATCTTGTCGGTCTCGCCCCGGACCAGCTTCATCGCCTGGTGGAGCTCGTACTCGGCGACCGACTGGACGCGGGCGTCGATGCTGGTGACGAGGGTGGAGCCGGGCACGCCCGGATCGGACTGGGTCTGGCCCATGACCCGGCCGATCTTGTCGACCTCGTACGACGTGACGCCGGCCTTGCCGCGCAGCTCCTTGTCGTAGGTGCGTTCGATGCCGGAGCGGCCGACCTGGTCGGAGCGCAGATACGGCGAGTCGGTGTCCTTGGCCTTCTGGATCTCCTCGTCGGTGACCGGCGAGAGATAACCGAGCACCTGCGCGGTGCGGGCGTTGCCGGGCGCCGTGTAGCGGCGTACGGCGGCGAGTTCGGCAGTGATGCCGGGGAAGTCCTCGGTGCTCTCCCGGATCCGAAGCGCCTGCTGCGTGGTGGCCTCGTCGGTGATCGGGATCGGCTGGTAGGGCGAGCCGTTCCAGCAGGGCTGCGGGGTCTCGGAGTCGCAGAGCCGGACCTTGTCCATGACGTCCTTGGGCTTCATTCCCAGGACGCCGGCGAGACGGGTGAGGACGGCCTTGCCGTCGTCCTTCATCTTCATCAGGTCGGTACGGGACGCGGAGACCACGAGACGGGTCTCGTTGTCGGCGAGGGGGACTCCGCGGGCGTCGAGGATCGCTCCGCGGACGGCGGGCTGGACGACCCGCTGGACGTGGTTGCTCTTCGCCTCGTCGGTGTACTCCTTGCCGTTGCGGATCTGGAGGTACCAGAGGCGTCCGCCGAGGGTGAGGAGCAGGGAGAAGACGAGGACCTGGATGACGACGAGCCGGATCTGGACCCTGGGAGTCCGCCCGGTCTCCGGGATGTTGCTCATACTGCCGGTACCCCCTCGGTCACAGTCGCTTGACTCCCTTGATGCGTCCGGCGCGTGAGGCTCTGGTGCGGGCCGCCTTGACGAGCATCCCGCCGCGTTGGCTGCCGATCCGCAGGCCGGTCCCGGAGGAGAGCCAGCCGGAGGAGACGTCCGTGGCACCCCCTGAGGTGTCGGCGAGCGGGTCGTTCTCCGCGCGCCGGGCCAGCGCCATGATCAGCGGCACGGTGAAGGGCGCGAGGAGGAGGTCGTAGATCGCCGCGGTGAACAGCAGGAAGCCGAGGCCGACATGGCGGGCGGCGGTGTCGCCGACGAGGGCACCGACCCCCGCGTACAGCAGGGTGGAGCCGAGCGCCGCGGCGACGACCACGGCCATCGGGCCGCTGGCGGACTTCAGCTTGCCGTTGTCGGGGCGGGCGAGTCCGGCGAGGTAGCCGATGACGCAGAGGACCAGGGCGTAGCGGCCCGCGGCGTGGTCGGCGGGTGGAGCGAGGTCGGAGAGGAGACCGGCCCCGAAGCCGATGAGGGAGCCGCTGACCGGCCCGTACACGAGCGCGAGGCCGAGGACGGTCAGCAGGACGAGGTCCGGCACGGCGCCGGGGAGCTGGAGGCGCGAGAGGACGGACACCTGGACGACCAGGGCGACCACCACGAGGGTGGCGGAGAGGAGAATGCGGTTGAACTTCACGGCCTCAGTCCCCCTGCTCCTGCTGCTGGTTCTGCTGCTGGTCCTCGGGCTTGCGGGCCTGGTCCTGGGTGGCGTCCCGCACCGGCTGCTGCCCGTCCCCGCCCTGCTGTTGCTGCCCCTCCGGTGGTGGTGGGGTGACCGTCACGGTGACGGTGGGCGCGGGCTTGGGCTTGGGCGGCAGGACCATGTCGCGGGGGTTGGTACGCGGGGCCTGGACGACGACGCCGACGATGTCGAGCTTGGAGAAGCCGACGTACGGGCGGACGTAGACGTTGCGGGTCAGGCCGCCGCCCATCGGGTCGACGCGGACGATCTCGCCGACCGGCACGCCGGGCACGAAGGGCTTGTCGGCCTGCGAGCCGAAGGTGACGAGCCGGTCGCCGGTCTTCACCTTCGCCTTGCCGTTGAGGAGCTGGACGAGGAGGGGGCCGTTGCCCTGGCCGGTGGCGAAGCCGAGCTCGTCCGACTTCTCCATGCGGGTGCCGACGGTGAAGTCGGGGTCGTTGGCGAGGAGCACGGTCGCGGTGGAGGGCCCGACCGTGGTGACGCGGCCGACCAGACCGGCGCCGTTGAGCACGGTCATGTCCCGCTCGATGCCGTCGTTGGCGCCGGCGTCGATGGTGACGGTCCAGGAGAAGCCCTGGGCCGCCCCTATGGCGATGACCTCGGCGCCCTTGATGCCGTACTGCCCGGCGCCTGCCGTCTTGAGGAGGGTGTCGAGCTCACGGATGCGGCTGCGGTTGCGGTCGTCGCTGCCGAGCTTGGCCTTGAGGGCCGCGTTCTCGCGCTCCAGGGCGGCGATCCGGTCGTGCCGCTCGCCGGAGTCGCGTACGGCTCCGATGGCGTTGCCGATGGGGTCGACGGCTGACGCGACCCCGTTCTCGACCGGCCCGAAGACCGCGGCGGCTGCCTGCCGGGCGCCGTCGACCGGTGACTCCTTGCCGCCGCGGATGTCCACCGTGATCAGTGCGAACGCGATGGCGATCAGCAGCACCAGGAGCAGCCGGCTCTCTCGTGTGTCCCTCACGTGCGGCGGCCGTGCCTTTCCTCTTGGTTCGGTTGTTCCATACGATTCGTGCCGGTTTTTGCCGTTATATCAACGATCGGCTGTACGGGGGTTCTTGCCACCCGCACAGCCGATCGTCGCGGATCGTCGCCGATCCGTTATCGGCGGGGCTGGGCGTCCAGGACCTGCTGGAGCGCCTCGAACTCCTCCACGCACTTGCCGGAACCGAGCGCCACCGAGTCCAGCGGGTCCTCGGCGATGTGGATCGGCATCCCGGTCTCGCGGCGCAGCCGCTCGTCCAGGCCGCGCAGCAGGGCGCCACCACCCGTGAGAACGATGCCGCGGTCCATCACGTCACCGGAGAGCTCGGGCGGGCACTTGTCGAGCGTCGTCTTCACGGCGTCGACGATGGCGTTGACCGGCTCCTCGATGGCCTTGCGGACCTCGGCGGCCGAGATGACCACGGTCTTGGGCAGACCGGAGACGAGATCGCGGCCGCGGATCTCGGTGTGCTCGTCGTTGTCGAGGTCGTAGGCCGAGCCGATGGTGATCTTGATCTGCTCGGCGGTGCGCTCACCGAGGAGGAGCGAGTACTCCTTCTTGATGTGCTGGATGATCGCGTTGTCGAGCTCGTCGCCGGCCACCCGGATCGACTGTGCTGTGACGATTCCGCCCAGTGAGATCACGGCGACCTCGGTGGTGCCGCCGCCGATGTCGACGACCATGTTGCCGGTGGCCTCGTGGACCGGGAGGCCCGAGCCGATGGCCGCGGCCATGGGCTCCTCGATGATGTGCACCTGTCGGGCGCCGGCCTGGGTGGACGCCTCGATGACGGCGCGGCGCTCCACTCCGGTGATACCGGACGGCACGCACACGACGACCCGGGGGCGAGCCAGGTAGCGGCGCTTGTGGATCTTGAGGATGAAGTAGCGGAGCATGCGCTCGGTGATCTCGAAGTCGGCGATCACACCGTCCTTCAGGGGCCGGACGGCGACGATGTTGCCGGGCGTCCGGCCGATCATCTTCTTCGCCTCGGCGCCGACCGCCAGGATTCCGCCGGTGTTGGTGTTGATCGCGACGACGGACGGCTCGTTCAGAACGATGCCTCGACCCCTGACGTACACCAGCGTGTTGGCGGTCCCGAGGTCGACAGCCATGTCACGGCCGATGAACGACATTGAGTTCCCCTTGTTTCCCATGAGGATGCGTCGGGCCTTCCCAATTGGAGCGTTGACGGCTTCTCAGGTCGGCGAGGTGGTGGGTTTTCGGGTGCTGCGGCGTGGAGTTTTCCATCGTAGTGCCGCCCACCCGGATACCGCGCGGTGGTCCACCTCTGTATAGGTGACGGTAGGACGCTGCGATGCGTTCCCGGCCCAACCGTTCATATGCCCTGGGGCGACCGAAATTCCTTCGGTCGCCCCAGGTTGTTGCGGTGGATGGCTGACACCCGGTCAGCCCCGGGTCACGCCAGGCCGGGGAAGAAAAGCTTCATTTCCCGAATGGCGGACTCCTCGGAGTCCGAGGCGTGGATGAGGTTCTCCCGGACGATGGTGCCGAAGTCCCCGCGGATGGAGCCGGGGGCGGCGGCGATCGGGTCGGTCGGGCCGGCGAGGGTCCGCAGGCCCTCGATGACGCGCTCGCCCTCGACGACCAGGGCGACGACCGGGCCGGACTGCATGAAGCCCATGAGCGGCTCGTAGAAGGGCTTGCCCTTGTGCTCGCCGTAGTGCTGCTCCAGCGTGTCCTGGCTCAGCTCACGCAGTTCGAGCGCGGAGATGGTCCAGCCCGCCTTGCGCTCGATACGGCCGATGATCTCGCCGATCAGGCCACGGCGGACGGCGTCGGGCTTGAGCAGGACGAGCGTGCGCTGGCTCACGGTAGAGACTCCTTCAATGCGGTGTGCGGGACTCAGAGGCTACAGGGCCCCCACGGCCGTCGATTACGCAGCGTCAGCCTCAGGAGGGGGCTCCTCCGCATCCTGCGTACCACCCCGTCCGGGACGGGCCGCCCCGGCTCTCCGGAGGCGCTACGCCGTCTCCGCCTCGGCCTGCGCGGCCCAGCGGGCCTTCGCCTCGTCGATCTTGCGGCCGTAGTGGATCGAGGCCCACCACAGCACCGCGAAGGTCGCGCCCAGGAAGAACATCACCGGCACCACGAAGCCGCTCGCGACGAGAGCGATCTGCAGCACCCAGCCGAGCTGGAGCCCGCCCGGGCGGGTGATCATCCCGCAGAGCAGCACCGACACCAGCATCGCGATGCCGCAGACCCACCAGACCGCGGACATCGACAGGCTCGCGTCCTTCATGGCGACGAGCCCGGCGAACCCGATCACGAAGAACTCGCCGATCAGCGTCGAGGCACAGAGCGTACGCATCGGATTCAGCGCCTTCCGAGGAGCAGCCGGGCATCCCCGACCGTGAAGATCGAACCGGTCACCAGGACGCCCGCTCCCGCGTACTCGTCCTCTTCCTCCGCGAGGGTGATCGCCGCCTCGATGGCGTCGTCCAGCCGCGGCTCCACGACCACCCGGTCCTCGCCGAAGACCTCCACGGCGATCGCCGCGAGCGTGTCCACGTCCGTCGCGCGGGGGTTGGAGTTCGCCGTGACGACGATCTCCGCGAAGATCGGCTCGAAGGCTTCGAGCAGACCCTTGGCGTCCTTGTCGGAGCTGGTGGAGACCACACCGATGAGCCGCGAGAAGCCGAACGACTCGCTGATGCCGTCGGCCGTCGCCCGCGCGCCGTGCGGGTTGTGCGCGGCGTCCAGGATCACCGTCGGGGAGCTGCGGACGACCTCGAGGCGGCCCGGCGAGGCCACCGCGGCGAAGGCGCGGCGCACGGTGTCGAGATCCAGGGTGCGGGCGTGCTCCGCGCCGATGCCGAAGAACGCCTCGACCGCCGCGAGGGCGACCGCCGCGTTGTGCGCCTGGTGCGCGCCGTACAGCGGCAGGAAGACCTCTTCGTACTCGCCGCCGAGCCCGCGCAGGGTCAGCAGCTGGCCGCCGACCGCGATCTCGCGGGAGACGACGCCGAACTCCATGCCCTCGCGGGCCACCGTCGCGTCGACCTCGACGGCCTTCTTCAGCATGACCTGGGCGGCGTCCACCGGCTGCTGGGCCAGGATCACCGTCGCGCCCTGCTTGATGATCCCGGACTTCTCGCCGGCGATCTCGCCCGGCGTCTCGCCGAGGCGGTCGGTGTGGTCGAGGTCGATCGGGGTGACGACGGCGACCGAGGCGTCGATGACGTTGGTCGCGTCCCAGGTGCCGCCCATGCCGACCTCGACGACCGCCACGTCCACCGGGGCGTCGGCGAACGCCGCGTACGCCATTCCGGTGAGGACCTCGAAGAAGGAGAGCCGGAACTCCTCGCGGGCGTCCACCAGCTCCACGTACGGCTTGATGTCCTGGTACGTCTCGATGAAACCCTCGGCGGAGATCGGGGCGCCGTCCAGGCTGATCCGCTCGGTGATCGTCTGCACGTGCGGCGAGGTGTAGCGCCCGGTGCGCAGGTCGAAGGCGGTCAGCAGGGCCTCGACGATGCGGGCCGTGGACGTCTTGCCGTTCGTGCCCGTGATGTGGATCGAGGGGTACGCGCGCTGCGGCTCGCCGAGCACGTCCATCAGCGCCGCGATCCGCGTCACCGAGGGCTCCAGCTTGGTCTCGCCCCAGCGGGTCGCCAGCTCGGTCTCGACCTCGCGCAGCGCCCTGTCCACCTCAGGGTCGGCGGGCCGGGCGGGCACGGGATCGCCCTGGGGCGGGCCGGCCTGCGCGCGCAGCGTGCGGCTGCCGGCCTCGATCACCGCCAGGTCGGGGTCCCGGTTGGTCTCTGTGTCGACGATCTCGTCGAACGGGTCGGACGGGTCGGACGCGTCGAACTGGTCGCGGGGCTCACTCACGGACCCAGTCTACGGAGGGGGACCGACAGGGCGGTGGACGCACCCCTATCGGGACTTTCCCGACCCGCTCGGCCCTCGCGGCGAGCCCCGAAAGCCCGCTCGGCGTGTCCCGACGCCGCTCGGCGCACCCCGAAGCCGGTTCAGTGCACCCCGAGGCCGTTCAGTGCAGCCCCAAGCAGCCCGTTCAGTGCACCCCGAAGCCCGTCGGCAGCAGCGCGGTCACCCTGTACGTGTCGCCGTCCGGCCCCGCCGAGAGGCCTCCGCCCATGCTGGTGACGCGCTCCTCCATGGAGAACAGCCCCGTGCCCGTCGAGACCGGGGCACGGTCCGGCGGGGTCGTGGGGAGCGGATTGCGGACCTCGATGCGCAGGTCGGGGCCGGTCACCGAGATCGTCACGGACACCGGCAGGCCGGGCGCGTGCTTGGCCGCGTTCGTCAGACACTCCTGGACGACCCGGTGGACGGCCGTCTGCCGCAGCGGGGAGAGCGCCTTCGCCTCCTCGGCCACCATGAGCTCGACCGGGCTGCCCATCCGCTCGCTCTCCTCCGCGAGCTCGAAGAGCCCGTCGAGACCGGGCGTGGCGGTGCCCTGATCGGCCCGGCGCACGATCGTCTCGTTGAGCATGTGGTGGGCGCGCCGCGCGGTGTCCGCGAGCTCCTCGAAGTCCTTCACGTGCGCCTCGCCCCTGGCCCGTACGGCGAGCACCTCGGCCCGCACGGCGAGCACGGTCAGCTCCCGGCCCACGAGGTCGTGGACGTCCCGGCCGACCGAGATGCGCTCCTCCTGCACCGCCTGCCGCGCCGCGGCGTCGGCGCGCTGGCACTCCAGGGCGCGGACCAGGTCCTGTCGGTACGCGGCGATGCCCACGCCGGCCGCGAGCACGCCGATGGGGACGACGAGGCTGAGGAAGTCGCTGAGCGTCTCGCCGTGCCGGGCGGGCCAGCCGGGCGTCTGGAAGAGCGCGTACGCCACACCCACGTAGAGCACCGTGGCGACGACGGCGACCCTGCGGCCGCGGAACCGGCCCAGTGAGTACAGCGCGAACTGAATCATCGTCAGCTCGTGCAGCCAGCCCATGAGGGCGAGCGCCACCAGGTACGGGATCCAGGGCAGCCGGCGCCGCAGCACCAGCGTCGCCGCGCCGGCCGCCAGGACGAGGGTCGCGGTGACGCCTGTCAGCGAGTTGTCCGCGCGCGCGAGCCCGGGCACGTCCAGGACCATCAGGGCGAAGGCGCTGAGCGCGGCGATGACGTCGAGGGCGTGCGGTGAACCGGCCCACCGGTCCACGCGGCGGCGCAACGCGGGCAGGGCGGGGAGACGGGACATGCCCTCCATCATCCAAGGTCCTTGGACCCGGAGCGCATGACCTAGGTCACAAGTAGTGCGATATCACGCACTCCGGACAAAAGAGAGGGGGGGGGGGGGCCCCGCGCGGGGGGGGGGGGGCCCCCCTCTTATGACGCTCCGTCAGGAGCGGCACAGGTCAAGCGATCGACAATTACTTGTTGATCTTGACGACCTGGCCGGCGCCCACGGTCCGACCACCCTCACGGATGGCGAACTTCAGGCCCTCCTCCATGGCGACGGGCTGGATCAGCTCGACGGTCATGGCGGTGTTGTCGCCCGGCATGACCATCTCGGTGCCCTCGGGGAGGGTCACGACGCCGGTCACGTCCGTGGTACGGAAGTAGAACTGCGGGCGGTAGTTGTTGAAGAACGGGGTGTGACGGCCACCCTCGTCCTTCGACAGGATGTAGGCCTGGGCCTCGAACTCGGTGTGCGGCGTGACCGAACCGGGCTTGATGATGACCTGGCCGCGCTCGACATCCTCGCGCTTGATGCCACGGAGGAGCAGACCGACGTTCTCACCGGCCTGGCCCTCGTCGAGCAGCTTGCGGAACATCTCGATGCCGGTGACCGTGGTGGTGACCTTCTCGGTCTTGATACCGACGATGTCGACGGTCTCGTTGACCTTGAGGACACCACGCTCGATACGACCGGTGACGACGGTGCCACGACCGGTGATCGTGAAGACGTCCTCGATCGGCATCAGGAACGGCTTGTCGACGTCACGCTCGGGCTGCGGGATCGCCTCGTCGACGGCGGCCATCAGGTTCAGGACCGACTGGCCCCACTCCTTGTCGCCCTCGAGCGCCTTGAGCGCCGAGACCTTGACGACCGGCAGGTCGTCGCCCGGGAACTCGTACTCGGAGAGGAGCTCACGGACCTCGAGCTCGACGAGCTCCAGGATCTCCTCGTCGTCCACCATGTCGGCCTTGTTCAGGGCGACGACGATGTACGGAACGCCGACCTGGCGGGCCAGGAGCACGTGCTCCTTGGTCTGCGGCATCGGGCCGTCGGTGGCCGCGACCACGAGGATGGCGCCGTCCATCTGCGCCGCACCCGTGATCATGTTCTTGATGTAGTCCGCGTGACCGGGGCAGTCGACGTGGGCGTAGTGACGCGACTCGGTCTGGTACTCGACGTGCGCGATGGAGATGGTGATACCGCGCTGGCGCTCCTCAGGAGCCTTGTCGATCTGGTCGAAGGCCGAGGCCTCGTTCAGGTCCGGGTACGCGTCGTGCAGCACCTTGGTAATGGCGGCCGTGAGGGTCGTCTTACCGTGGTCAATGTGACCGATGGTGCCGATGTTGACGTGCGGCTTAGTCCGCTCGAACTTCGCCTTCGCCACTGGGGTCCTCCTGGAGTGGTTCTGAACGCCTTGCTTCATCGGCGCCAGGTGATCTTTGCTGGGATGCCATCCGCCGGGGCCCGATCCCTCGGGTTTCGTGGGCCGAAGCCCCGGCGACTGGTGTCAAGCCTAAAGCGTGCACTCGGGTGAGTTACTCGCCCTTGGCCTTCGCGATGATCTCCTCGGCGACGTTCCGGGGAACCTCGGCGTAGGAGTCGAACTGCATCGAGTAGCTTGCGCGACCCGAGGTCTTGCTGCGGAGGTCTCCGACGTAGCCGAACATCTCCGAGAGGGGCACGAGGCCCTTCACGACGCGAGCGCCGCTGCGCTCCTCCATGGCCTGAATCTGGCCACGGCGGGAGTTGATGTCGCCGATGACCTCACCCATGTAGTCCTCGGGCGTGACGACCTCAACGGCCATCATCGGCTCAAGGATGACGGGGGAAGCCTTGCGCGCGGCCTCCTTGAAGGCCTGCGAACCGGCGATCTTGAACGCGAGCTCGGAGGAGTCGACCTCGTGGTAGGCACCGTCGAGAAGGATGACGCGGACGCCAGTCATCTCGTAGCCGGCCAGGATGCCGAACTGCATGGCCTCCTGCGCACCGGCGTCGACCGAAGGGATGTACTCCTTCGGGATGCGGCCACCGGTGACCTTGTTCACGAACTCGTACGAGGCGTCGCCGCCCTCGATGGGCTCGATCGCGATCTGCACCTTGGCGAACTGACCGGTACCACCGGTCTGCTTCTTGTGGGTGAAGTCCACGCGCTCGACGGCCTTGCGGATCGTCTCGCGGTACGCGACCTGCGGCTTGCCGACGTTCGCCTCGACCTTGAACTCGCGACGCATACGGTCGACGAGGATGTCGAGGTGAAGCTCGCCCATACCACCGATGATGGTCTGGCCGGTCTCCTCGTCAGAGTGGACCTGGAAGGAGGGGTCCTCCTCCGCGAGACGCTGGATGGCGACACCCAGCTTCTCCTGGTCACCCTTGGACTTGGGCTCGATCGCGACCTGAATGACCGGCGCCGGGAAGTCCATGGACTCCAGGATGACCGGGTTCTTCTCGTCGCACAGCGTCTCACCGGTGGTGGTCTGCTTCAGGCCCATGACGGCGACGATGTCGCCGGCGCCCACCGAGTCGATCTCCTCACGCTTGTTCGCGTGCATACGGTAGATCTTGCCGATGCGCTCCTTCTTGCCCTTGACGGAGTTCAGCACCGAGGTGCCGGCCTCCAGGCGACCGGAGTAGATCCGGACGAAGGTGAGCTTGCCGAGGTGCGGGTCGCTCGCGATCTTGAAGGCGAGCGCGGAGAGCGGCTCGTCCTCGGAAGGCTTGCGCTTCACGACGACCTCAGCGTCCTTGACGTCGTGGCCCTCGATGGCCTCGACGTCCAGGGGGGAGGGCAGGTAGCGGACGACCGCGTCGAGCAGGGGCTGGACACCCTTGTTCTTGAACGCGGTGCCACAGAAGACGGGGGTGATCGTCTTCTCGCCGCCACCCTTGCCGGAGGCAATGGTGATACGACGGATCGCGGCGTACAGCTGCTCCTCGGTGGGCTCCTGGCCCTCGAGGAAGAGCTCCATGATCTCTTCGTCGTTCTCGGCGACGGTCTCGACCAGCTTGCCGCGCCACTCTTCAGCGGCCTCGGTGTGCGTGGCCGGGATGTCGACGACGTCGTACATCTCGCCCTTGGTCGCCTCGGCGGACCAGACCAGAGCCTTCATGCGGACGAGGTCCACGACACCCTGGAAGTCCATCTCGGAACCGATGGGGAGCTGCATGACGATCGGGACGGCGCCGAGGCGGTCCACGATCATGTCGACGCAGCGGTGGAACTCGGCACCCGTACGGTCGAGCTTGTTGACGAAGCAGATACGCGGAACGCCGTAGCGGTCCGCCTGACGCCAGACAGTCTCGGACTGGGGCTCGACACCGGCGACGCCGTCGAACACCGTCACCGCACCGTCGAGCACGCGGAGCGAACGCTCCACCTCGACGGTGAAGTCGACGTGGCCCGGGGTGTCGATGATGTTGATGGTGTGGTCGACGTCCTCGAGCGGCCAGTGGCAGGTCGTCGCGGCGGACGTGATCGTGATGCCGCGCTCCTGCTCCTGCTCCATCCAGTCCATCGTGGCAGCGCCGTCGTGGACTTCACCGATCTTGTACGAGACGCCGGTGTAGAACAGGATCCGCTCGGTGGTGGTCGTCTTGCCCGCGTCGATGTGAGCCATGATGCCGATGTTGCGCACCTTGGCAAGGTCAAGCGAAGTGGTAGCCATATCGGCTCAGTCTTCTCTCGGTCTCGATGTGGGTTGCGACTACCAGCGGTAGTGCGCGAAGGCCTTGTTGGACTCGGCCATCTTGTGCGTGTCCTCACGCTTCTTGACCGAAGCACCGAGGCCGTTGGAGGCGTCGAGGAGCTCGTTCATGAGGCGCTCGGTCATGGTCTTCTCGCGGCGGGCGCGGGAGTAACCCACGAGCCAGCGGAGCGCGAGGGTGGAGGCGCGACCGGGCTTGACCTCGATCGGCACCTGGTAGGTGGCGCCACCGACACGGCGGGACTTGACCTCGAGGGACGGCTTCACGTTCTCGAGGGCGCGCTTCAGCGTGATGACCGGGTCGTTGCCGGTCTTCTCGCGGAGGCCTTCCATGGCGCCATAGACGATGCGCTCGGCGGTGGAACGCTTGCCGTCCAGCAGGATCTTGTTGATCAGCGAGGTGACAAGAGGAGAGCTGTAGACCGGGTCGATGATGACCGGGCGCTTCGGGGCGGGGCCCTTACGAGGCATTCTTACTTCTCCTTCTTGGCGCCGTAGCGGCTGCGAGCCTGCTTACGGTTCTTGACGCCCTGCGTGTCGAGGGAACCGCGGATGATCTTGTAGCGAACACCCGGCAGGTCCTTCACACGGCCACCACGCACGAGCACGATGGAGTGCTCCTGCAGGTTGTGACCCTCACCCGGGATGTAGGCCGTGACCTCGATGCCCGAGGTCAGACGCACACGCGCGACCTTACGGAGGGCCGAGTTCGGCTTCTTCGGGGTGGTCGTGAACACACGCGTGCAGACGCCGCGACGCTGAGGGGAACCCTCGAGTGCGGGCGTCTTGTTCTTCTCGACCTTGTCCTGCCGGCCCTTCCGGACCAGCTGCTGGATCGTAGGCACTACTTCTCCGGTTTCTGTGTGCCGTCGTAAAACTAACCTGGAACACAGCACCGACCCACGCGGTCGGGTGTGTCGAATACTGCGGACCTCCGCCGAGGGCGGAAAAGGCGCAGATTGCGGTGGCCGTTGACGAACTCGCCGTGCGGCTGATGACACGCACACGAGCCCAGGCACACCCCAGGCACAAGGTCTGAGCGTACCTACCGCATGGACTCCGGTCAAAACAAATGCCCCGTCGCCCGGGCACCCGGCCGACGTGGGAGAACACGGAAGGGACGCCGCGGGGGCGGAGGACCTCCGACCGGGAGCCACCGCCGGGGCTCCACCCGGGGCCGCGCGCGACAGAACCCCGACACCCCGGCCGCCGCCCGAGCCGCCAAGACCCCCGAGGGGCCAGGGCACGAAGACGGCACCGCCGCCCGCCGCGGGGGCGGCTGCCCGGGCGCCGCGGGGGCCGGGCGCGGGCCGCGGGCGGCCGGGGCCCCGGCTGTTTTGTGTGGTGCCGCGGTGTCCGCTCAGTCCCGCGCGGCACGCCGCGCGTCCGGCGCGTCACCGCCCTCGGCGCCGCCCTGCGCGCCCTCCTCGTCGGGCTCCAGGAACTGGTTCACCACCTTGATGAAGACGCCGAGCCGCTCGTCGGGGACGCCGAGCCAGTGCGCGAAGTCCTCCATGGTCGGCTGCCAGTCGCTCGGCGGGAGCAGGTCCGCCGCGATCGGCAGCTCCTCCGGCGTCACCCGGCCGGACCGGATCAGCATGTCGCGGACGGACACCCCGAGCAGCGGGGCGATCCTGCGCATGGTCTCCAGGTCGGGCATGCTCTGCCGCTGCAGCAGCCGGGTCACGGCGGCGCGATGCACCCCCGCCTCGTCCGCGATCCGGGACTTCCCACCGCCGCGCGGGCTGTCGATGTCGTAGCCGCGCTCTCTCATCAGGCTTTCGACCCAGCCTGCGAATTCGTCCAGCCCACGAGTGGTCATGTACCGCTCCTCACTCCTCCAGGCGCCACACTCTAGCGTGCTTGCGCGCACGGAATTACGTGCTCTCGGGCGCGCAACCGTGTTGAAACGGTAAAGGCATCTCCCCATTCTTGTTGCGCGCCCGCACGCAACATGTAACGCTGGCTCGCCGCCGACCGCATCGGCCTCCCGGGCCCCAGGGACCTCACCGGCCCCACGGGACCCATCGTTGGCCCCGGAGACTGGAGAACACCTTGCCCTTGCCCGACTCCCCCGGTACGCGCCCGGCTGGGGCTCCCCCGCCCCGGCCGCGCCCCGGTCGTCGAACGGCTCCGGCGCACGATCGCGCTGCTCGACGACATCGCGGCCCACCCCGACCTGGCGCGGCACGTGCGGGACGAGCTGCGCCGCATTGCCCGGCGCTGCGCGCGCACGCTCGGCGTCACGGAGCAGGTCGTACGGGTCTCGGGGCGTTGCCCCTGGTGCGACTCGGTGTCGCTGCGGGCGTTCCCCGACCGGCGCGCCGTGCTCTGCGTGAACCCGGCCTGCACCTGTACCGACGAGGAGTGCGGCTGCCAGGACGACCCGGCGTACCGCCATCTGTGGCCCGAGGAGGAGTGGGGCGACCTGGCGGACGCGGCGGGCTGCCGTGCCGAGGAACTCGAAGCCGCGATGGAGGAGAACCCGTGCTGATGTCCCTGACTCCGGCCACCCTGATCCCCGGGCCGCTGGCGGCCGAGGAGGTCCGAAGCCGCCAAGCGCACCGCCCGTACCGTCCTGCAGTCCGCCGTCGCCCTCGCCGTCGTCCTCCCCGCGGTCGTCGACGCCTCCGGCCTCCCGGCCACCCTCCCCTGGGTCGCCGGAGCGCTCGCCGCCGCCGGCGCCCTCACCCGGGTGATGGCGGTCCCGGCCGTCCAGAGCCTGCTCCCCGCCTGGCTGCGCACCACCTCGGGAGCGGCCGATGACCGAGCCTGAACAGCACGACCCGGTCACCGTCGCCGTCGAACTGGAGCGGCTCCGCGGCACGCTGGAGGCGGGGTTCGCCCGGGTCGACGGCTCGCTGGCGCTGCTGGTGCAGCGCAGTGACCAGACGGACAAGCAGCTCGCCGACATGGAGTCCCGGCTGGACACCCTGGAGCGCGCCCGCTGGCCGCTCACCAGCATCGCCGCGCTGACGGCGAGCGCCGGCCTGATGCTCGCGGTCTGGGAGCTGGCCGGCCGCTAGCCCCTCCTGTTCCGCACATGCCGAAGGGCGGGCCCCCCGGGGGGGGGTGCCCCCCCGGGGGTGGCGCCACATACAGGGGGTCGCGTATACACCAAGGT
>NZ_JBHWBS010000078.1:27009-37506 GCF_042735655.1 Streptomyces sp. NPDC059567
CGTGCTCGGTGTGGGTGTGGGGGCGGCCGCCTCCCCCCTCCTGTCCCGCACCCCCCGAGGGGGCCCACCCGCGGGGGGGGGGCCCGCCCTTCGGTTCGCACTACTTACTGGTTGTACGGACCGTAGTCGTAGTCCTCCAGCGGAACGGCCTGGCCGGAGCCGGTGCCGAACGGCGAGTAGTCGATGTCGTCGTAGCCGACGGCCGAGTACATCGCGGCCTTGGCCTCCTCGGTCGGCTCGACCCGGATGTTGCGGTAGCGGGACAGACCCGTACCGGCCGGGATGAGCTTACCGATGATGACGTTCTCCTTGAGGCCGATGAGGCTGTCGGACTTGGCGTTGATCGCCGCATCCGTCAGGACTCGGGTCGTCTCCTGGAAGGAGGCGGCCGACAGCCAGGACTCCGTCGCCAGCGAGGCCTTGGTGATACCCATCAGCTGCGGACGGCCGGAGGCGGGGTGACCGCCCTCGGTGACCACACGACGGTTCTCGGTCTCGAACTTCGAGCGCTCGACGAGCTCGCCCGGCAGCAGCTCCGCGTCGCCGGACTCGATGATCGTCACACGGCGCAGCATCTGCCGGATGATGATCTCGATGTGCTTGTCGTGGATCGACACACCCTGCGAGTTGTAGACCTTCTGGACCTCGCCGACCAGGTGGACCTGGACCGCGCGCTGACCGAGGATCCGCAGCACGTCGTGCGGGTTGGTGGCACCCACGGTGAGCTTCTGGCCCACCTCGACGTGGTCGCCCTCGCCCACCAGCAGACGGGCACGCTTCGAGATCGGGAACGCCGTCTCGTCGCTGCCGTCGTCCGGGGTGACGACGATCTTCTTGGTCTTCTCGGTCTCCTCGATACGGACGCGGCCGGCCGCCTCCGAGATCGGGGCGACACCCTTGGGCTGACGAGCCTCGAAGAGCTCGACGACACGGGGCAGACCCTGGGTGATGTCGTCACCGGCCACACCACCGGTGTGGAAGGTACGCATCGTCAGCTGGGTACCGGGCTCACCGATGGACTGGGCGGCGATGATGCCGACCGCCTCACCGATGTCGACCAGCTTGCCGGTGGCCAGCGAACGGCCGTAGCAGAAGGCACAGGTACCGACGGCGGACTCACAGGTCAGGACCGAGCGGGTCTTGACCTCCTCCACGCCGGCGCCCACGAGGGCGTCGATGAGCACGTCACCCAGGTCGACGTTGGCCGGCGCGATGACCTTGCCGTCCACGACGACGTCCTCGGCGAGCATCCGCGCGTACACGGAGGTCTCGACGTCGTCCGTCTTCCGCAGGATGCCGTCGGCACCCTTCTCGGCGATCCGCAGCTTCAGACCGCGCTCGGTGCCACAGTCCTCCTCGCGGATGATCACGTCCTGCGAGACGTCCACCAGACGACGGGTCAGGTAACCCGAGTCGGCGGTACGCAGGGCGGTGTCGGCCAGACCCTTACGGGCACCGTGCGTCGAGATGAAGTACTCGAGGACGGAGAGACCCTCACGGAAGGACGCCTTGATGGGACGCGGAATCGTCTCGTTCTTGGCGTTCGACACCAGACCACGCATACCGGCGATCTGACGCATCTGCATCATGTTTCCTCGGGCACCCGAGTCAACCATCATGAAGATGGGGTTCGTCTTGGGGAAGTTCTCATTCATCGCCTCGGCAACCTCGTTGGTCGCCTTGGTCCAGATGTTGATGAGTTCCTGAGTGCGCTCTTCCTTGGTGATGAGACCGCGCTCGTACTGCTTCTGGACCTTCTCGTCCTGCTCTTCCCAGCCCTTGACGATCGCCTTCTTGGCCTCCGGGACGACAACGTCCGAGATGGCCACGGTGACGCCGGAACGGGTCGCCCAGTAGAAGCCGGCCGCCTTCAGGTTGTCGAGCGTCGCCGCCACGATGACCTTGGGGTAGCGCTCGGCGAGGTCGTTGACGATCTCGGAGAGCTGCTTCTTGCCGACGGAGTAGTCGACGAACGGGTAGTCCTCGGGCAGCAGCTCGTTGAAGAGCGCGCGGCCCAGCGACGTACGCAGACGGAACGAGTCACCCTGCTGCCACTCCGGCTCGCCCTCCTCGGCGACCGGGGGAACCCAGCCGCGCGGCGGAACGGTGCCGATGGGGAAGCGGATGTCGATCTGCGACTGCAGCGCGAGCTCGCCGGCGTCGAACGCCATGATCGCCTCGGCCGTGGAGCCGAACGCGCGGCCCTCGCCCTTGGTGTCACGGAGCTCACCGTCGGTGGTCAGGAAGAACAGACCGAGGACCATGTCCTGGGTCGGCATCGTGACCGGACGGCCGTCGGCCGGCTTGAGGATGTTGTTCGAGGACAGCATCAGGATGCGGGCCTCGGCCTGCGCCTCCGCGGAGAGCGGCAGGTGGACGGCCATCTGGTCACCGTCGAAGTCCGCGTTGAACGCGGTGCAGACGAGCGGGTGGATCTGGATGGCCTTGCCCTCGACCAGCTGGGGCTCGAAGGCCTGGATGCCGAGGCGGTGCAGCGTGGGCGCACGGTTCAGCAGAACCGGGTGCTCGGCGATGACCTCTTCGAGGACGTCGTACACGACCGTGCGGCCGCGCTCGACCATCCGCTTGGCGCTCTTGATGTTCTGCGCGTGGTTCAGGTCGACCAGGCGCTTCATCACGAACGGCTTGAAGAGCTCCAGCGCCATGGCCTTGGGCAGACCACACTGGTGCAGCTTCAGCTGCGGACCGACGACGATGACGGAACGCGCGGAGTAGTCCACACGCTTACCGAGCAGGTTCTGACGGAATCGACCCTGCTTGCCCTTCAGCATGTCGCTGAGGGACTTCAGCGGACGGTTGCCGGGGCCCGTGACCGGGCGACCACGACGGCCGTTGTCGAAGAGGGCGTCGACCGCCTCCTGGAGCATCCGCTTCTCGTTGTTCACGATGATCTCGGGGGCACCGAGGTCGAGCAGACGCTTCAGACGGTTGTTGCGGTTGATCACACGGCGGTACAGGTCGTTCAGGTCGGAGGTCGCGAAGCGGCCACCGTCCAGCTGCACCATCGGACGCAGGTCCGGCGGGATCACCGGCACGCAGTCGAGAACCATGCCCTTGGGGCTGTTCGCGGTCTGCAGGAACGCGGAGACGACCTTGAGGCGCTTGAGCGCACGGGTCTTCTTCTGGCCCTTGCCGGTACGGATGATCTCGCGGAGGCGCTCGGCCTCCTCCTCCAGGTCGAAGGACTCCAGGCGCTTCTGCAGCGCCGCGGCACCCATCGAACCGTCGAAGTACGTGCCGAAACGGTCACGCAGCTCGCGGTAGAGGAGCTCGTCGCCCTCCAGGTCCTGGACCTTGAGGTTCTTGAAGCGGTTCCAGACCTCGTCGAGACGGTCGATCTCGCGCTGCGCACGGTCACGCAGCTGCTTCATCTCACGCTCGGCACCCTCGCGCACCTTGCGGCGCACGTCGGCCTTGGCACCCTCGGCCTCGAGCTCGGCCAGGTCGGTCTCGAGCTTCTTGGCGCGGGCCTCCAGGTCGGAGTCGCGACGGTTCTCGATCTGCTGACGCTCGACGGAGACGTGCGCCTCCAGCGAGGGCAGGTCACGCGTACGACGCTCGTCGTCCACGAACGTGATCATGTACGCGGCGAAGTAGATGACCTTCTCGAGGTCCTTCGGCGCGAGGTCCAGCAGGTATCCGAGGCGCGACGGGACGCCCTTGAAGTACCAGATGTGGGTGACGGGGGCGGCGAGCTCGATGTGGCCCATCCGCTCACGGCGCACCTTGGCGCGGGTGACCTCGACGCCACACCGCTCACAGATGATGCCCTTGAAGCGGACACGCTTGTACTTGCCGCAGTAGCACTCCCAGTCCCGGGTCGGACCGAAGATCTTCTCGCAGAAGAGTCCGTCCTTCTCGGGCTTGAGCGTGCGGTAGTTGATGGTCTCAGGCTTCTTGACCTCGCCGTGGCTCCACTGACGGATGTCGTCAGCGGTGGCCAGACCGATCCGGAGCTCATCGAAGAAGTTGACGTCGAGCACTATGCGTCAATCCCTCTCAGGGTTGTAAGTCTTGGGGTCTGAAACGGGGGTCCTGGGGCCGGCCGGGGGCTCATTGCTGAGCCCCCGTACCGGACTCCCGTCAGACCTCTTCGACGCTGCTCGGCTCGCGCCGGGACAGGTCGATACCGAGCTCCTCCGCTGCGCGGAAGACGTCCTCGTCGGTGTCGCGCATCTCGATGGACATGCCGTCCGAGGACAGCACCTCCACGTTGAGGCACAGGGACTGCATCTCCTTGATGAGCACCTTGAAGGACTCGGGGATGCCGGGCTCAGGGATGTTCTCGCCCTTGACGATGGCCTCGTAGACCTTCACGCGGCCGGTCACGTCGTCGGACTTGATCGTCAGCAGCTCCTGGAGGGCGTACGCGGCGCCGTATGCCTCCAGCGCCCACACCTCCATCTCGCCGAAGCGCTGGCCACCGAACTGGGCCTTACCACCCAGCGGCTGCTGGGTGATCATCGAGTACGGACCGGTCGACCGGGCGTGCAGCTTGTCGTCGACCAGGTGGTGGAGCTTGAGGATGTACATGTACCCGACCGAGATCGGGTCCGGGAACGGCTCGCCGGAGCGGCCGTCGAACAGACGCGCCTTGCCGGAGGGGAGCACCATGCGCTCGCCGTCGCGGTTCGGGATCGTGTGCTGCAGCAGACCCGCGAGCTCGTCCTCACGCGCACCGTCGAAGACGGGGGTGGCGACGTTGGTGCCCGGGGCGACCTGGTCGGCACCGATGGCCTGCAGGCGCTGCGCCCAGTCGTCCGCGAGACCGGAGACGTCCCAGCCGCGGCTGGCGAGCCAGCCGAGGTGGATCTCCAGGACCTGTCCCGGGTTCATTCGGGACGGGACACCCAGCGGGTTGAGGATGATGTCGACCGGAGTTCCGTCCTCGAGGAACGGCATGTCCTCGATCGGAAGGATCTTCGAGATGACACCCTTGTTGCCGTGACGGCCGGCGAGCTTGTCACCATCGGTGATCTTGCGCTTCTGGGCGACGTAGACGCGGACCAGCTGGTTCACGCCCGGGGGAAGCTCGTCGCCCTCCTCGCGGTCGAAGACGCGGACGCCGATGACCTTGCCGGTCTCGCCGTGCGGCACCTTCAGCGAGGTGTCACGGACCTCACGCGCCTTCTCACCGAAGATCGCGCGGAGCAGACGCTCCTCCGGGGTCAGCTCGGTCTCACCCTTGGGCGTGACCTTGCCGACGAGGATGTCGCCGGCGACGACCTCGGCACCGATACGGATGATGCCGCGCTCGTCGAGGTCGGCGAGGACCTCCTCGGAGACGTTCGGGATGTCCCGGGTGATCTCCTCCGGGCCGAGCTTGGTGTCACGGGCGTCGACCTCGTGCTCCTCGATGTGGATCGAGGAGAGGACGTCGTCCTGCACGAGGCGCTGCGACAGGATGATCGCGTCCTCGTAGTTGTGACCCTCCCACGGCATGAACGCCACGAGCAGGTTCTTGCCGAGCGCCATCTCACCGTTCTCGGTGGCCGGACCGTCGGCGAGGACCTGGCCCTCGATGACCCGGTCGCCCTCGGAGACGACGACCTTCTGGTTGACCGAGGTGCCCTGGTTCGAGCGGGAGAACTTGGCCATCCGGTACGTGGTGTACGTGCCGTCGTCGTTGGCGACGGTGATGTAGTCGGCCGAGACCTCCTGGACGACACCGTCCTTGTCGGCCTTCGGCACGTCACCGGCGTCGGTGGCACAGCGGTACTCCATGCCGGTACCGACGAGCGGGGCCTCGGACTTAATCAGCGGCACCGCCTGACGCATCATGTTCGCGCCCATGAGGGCACGGTTGGCGTCGTCGTGCTCGAGGAAGGGGATCATGGCCGTCGCGACCGACACCATCTGGCGCGGCGAGACGTCCATGTAGTCGACCTCGGTCGGCGGGACGTAGTCGACCTCGCCACCACGGCGGCGGACCAGAACGCGCGGCTCGGTGAAGCGGAGCTCGTCGTTCAGGATCGCGTTCGCCTGGGCGATGACGAAGCGGTCCTCCTCGTCGGCGGTGATGTAGTCGACCTCGTCGGTGACCTGACCGTCGACGACCTTGCGGTACGGCGTCTCGATGAAGCCGAACGCGTTGACGCGGCCGTACGAGGCGAGCGAACCGATCAGACCGATGTTCGGGCCTTCGGGGGTCTCGATCGGGCACATGCGTCCGTAGTGGGACGGGTGCACGTCTCGGACCTCGAAGCCGGCCCGCTCACGGGACAGACCACCGGGACCCAGCGCCGAGAGACGACGCTTGTGCGTCAGACCCGACAGCGGGTTGTTCTGGTCCATGAACTGCGACAGCTGGCTGGTGCCGAAGAACTCCTTGATGGAGGCGACGACCGGCCGGATGTTGATCAGGGTCTGCGGCGTGATCGCCTCGACGTCCTGGGTGGTCATGCGCTCACGCACGACGCGCTCCATACGAGCCAGACCCGTACGGACCTGGTTCTGGATGAGCTCGCCGACGTTGCGCAGACGACGGTTGCCGAAGTGGTCGATGTCGTCGGTCTCGACGACGATCTCCCGGCCCGACTCGCCGATCGTCTCGGTCTCGCCCGCGTGGAGCTTCACGAGGTACTTGATCGTGGCGATGATGTCGTCGGTGGTCAGGACGCCGGCGTCCAGCGGCTCGTCCGCGCCGAGCTTCTTGTTCACCTTGTAGCGGCCGACCTTCGCGAGGTCGTAGCGCTTCGGGTTGAAGTAGAGGTTCTCGAGCAGCGTCTGAGCGGCCTCACGGGTCGGCGGCTCGCCCGGACGGAGCTTGCGGTAGATGTCGAGCAGCGCGTCGTCCTGGCCCTGGGTGTGGTCCTTCTCCAGGGTGGCGCGCATGGACTCGTACTCGCCGAACTCCTGCAGGATCTGCTCGGTGGTCCAGCCGAGCGCCTTCAGGAGGACGGTGACGGACTGCTTGCGCTTGCGGTCGATGCGGACACCGACCATGTCGCGCTTGTCGATCTCCATCTCCAGCCAGGCACCCCGGGACGGGATGATCTTGGCCGAGAAGATGTCCTTGTCGGACGTCTTGTCGATCGAGGAGTCGAAGTAGACGCCCGGCGAACGGACCAGCTGCGAGACCACGACACGCTCGGTGCCGTTGATGACGAAGGTGCCCTTGTTCGTCATGAGCGGGAAGTCGCCCATGAAGACCGTCTGGGACTTGATCTCGCCGGTCTCGTTGTTGGTGAACTCGGCCGTGACGAAGAGCGGGGCGCCGTACGTGAAGTCACGGTCCTTGCACTCGTCGATCGAGTTCTTCGGGGGCTCGAAGCGGTGGTCGCGGAAGGTCAGCGACATCGACCCGGAGAAGTCCTCGATCGGAGAGATCTCCTCGAAGATCTCTTCCAGACCCGACTTCCTGGGGACGTCCTGTCCCGACTCGAGAGCTGCCTCGACGCGAGCCTTCCAGGCGGCATTGCCGAGCAGCCAGTCAAAGCTCTCGGTCTGCAGCGCGAGGAGGTTCGGAACCTCGAGGGGCTCCTTGATCTTTGCAAAGGAGATGCGCAGCGGGGCGGTGCTGGCGCCGTTGTTCGTATTGGTCGAGGCGTTGCGCGAGGCGGCCAAGAGGGGGTCCTTCCGAGGGCTCGGACTCACTACGCGCGTACCGGCCCCCAGCGACGCAGAGGGACAGACAATTCCCGATATGGCCAAAAGCCCAGGTCAGGTCAGGTCTGCCGACAATGCTCTCGCGAGGGTATGCCCCAGGTGACGGGCAGGGGGCAGCTAACAGGCAGCGCAAAGGGTCAGTGTAGCCACTTGGCCCACTGATGTCCAGGGCGAGTTTTTCGCGACCCTCGTTTTTCTCAACTCCGCGGTACCTCGCGCCGTGTGGCGCACCTCGATACTGCCCGTTCCGCCGTCGATCCATGCCTCGGATACGGATCGTTGTGACGACGCGTCCTGAGAATTGCGCGCTGCGTGCGGTTCGTCAAGGCCCCCCGGTCAGCGGGGGCGCACGGCGAAGATCACCATACTCCGCTCCCCAGCGCTCGCACGACCCCCGCCACGCCCTTCCCGGGTACGCCGAAGGGCGACCACCCGGATGGGTGATCGCCCTTCGAAGGCGCCTGAGAGGCGCCTGAGCGAGTCAGGAGACCCGCAGGGTCTTACTTGACCGTGACGGAGGCGCCGGCAGCCTTGAGGGACTCGGCAGCCTTCTCCGCGGCCTCCTTGGCGACCTTCTCGAGGACCGGCTTCGGGGTGCCGTCGACGAGGTCCTTGGCCTCCTTCAGGCCCAGGGAGGTGAGCTCACGCACGACCTTGATGACCTGGATCTTCTTGTCGCCCGCACCCTCGAGGATGACGTCGAACTCGTCCTGCTCCTCGACGGCCTCGGCACCGGCAACCGGGGCGCCCGGGCCGGCAACGGCGACGGCCGCGGCGGCGGTGACGTCGAACTTCTCCTCGAAGGCCTTCACGAACTCGGAGAGCTCGATGAGGGTCATCTCCTCGAACTGCGCGAGCAGGTCGTCCTGGGACAGCTTCGCCATGATGGCGTCCTTCCACTAATTCGGCAGGTGCCGGATGTACATGTAGGCGGGCGTACGTTCGGCCCGCTGCGACCGTCGCCCTAGCGGGCGGCGATCATTGCGCGAGCCGAATTACTCGGCACCGCCCTGCTCGGCGAGCTTGACGCGAAGCGCCTCCGCGGTGCGGACGAACTTCGACGGCAGCGCCTGGAGGAGCGAGGCAGTCTGGGACTGCTTGCCCTTGAACGCGCCGGCCAGCTTGCTGAGCAGAACCTCGCGGGACTCGAGGTCCGCAAGCTTCTTGAACTCGTCGGCGGTCAGCGCCTTGCCATCAAGGACACCGCCCTTGATGACGAGGTTCGGGTTCTCCTTGGCGAAGTCACGCAGAGCCTTCGCCGACTCCACCGGGTCACCGGTGACGAAGGCGGCCGCGGTCGAACCAGCAAGCTGGTCGTCAAGCGACGCGATCCCGGCCTGGTTGGCCGCAATCTTGGTCAGCGTGTTCTTCACCACGGCGTACTGGGCGTTCTCACCGAGCGAACGACGCAGCGTCTTGAGCTGCGCCACGGTGAGTCCCGTGTACGAGGTCAGCACGACGGCGTTCGAGCTGCGGAACTTGTCCTCCAGCTCGGCTACCGCGGCAGCCTTGTCGGGCCTTGCCATAGAGCGTCGGCCTCCTTCCGGGTGATGAGGACCGCTCAGAAGGGGCTGAACAAAGAGAAACGCCCCGGCGCAGGCGCACGGGGCTCAGCTCGACCGAATCGAAGGATCCGGGAACTCATCCACGATCACCTGCGCGGGCCGTTCGCATCTCAGCGAACCTTCGGCCACCGGATCCCTAACGGGAGCACGGCAACGACCAGCGGTCTTTGGCTTCTGTGGAAGAGTACGCGACGTGTGCGGCGGGGAGCAAATCCGCCCGTTCGGCTCAGCTCTCGCCGAGGCCCTTCAGCATCTCCGAGAGGTCGTACGTGTCCTTGGCCGGCGGGGCCTTGACGGTGGCCTTCGGGCCGTAGTCGGTGTAGTCGCCCTTCATGTGCACCGTCCCGACTGCCGTGGTCATGGAGACGACCATGCGGACGGGGTAGCCGGCCGCGTCGACCCAGACGTCGGTGTCGTAGCCCTTCATGCCGATCTTCTCGACGTTGGCGATGAGCTTCTCGCGATCCTTCTTCGAGAGCGTCGCGGACTTCGCCTCGTTGGCGTCCATCATCTGCTCGAAGCTGAGCGTGCCCTTGTAGTGCTGGGCCTGGACACCGTTGATCTTCTCGGCGCCGATGTGCTTGAGGTTCGGGGACTCCAGCAGCAGGGCGAGCTGCTGGGCCGGGTCCTGGTTCAGGCCGCTCTGCATGCCACCCAGCCCGTCCTGGCCCTCCTGGCCCTTGAGGTCCACCTTCATCCAGCGCTTGCCGTCCATCTCGGCGGCCCGCTCGGCGCCCATGTCCATGTACATGGCTTCGTCGAGCATGATCATGCGCGTCTGCTCGGGGGCGTCCGGGTCGCCGGCGGTCATCAGCGAGCCCTTCATGGTGATGTCCATGGCCCCGGGGTTCCACCCCTGGACACCGGTCATCTCCATGGTGCCGCCGCCGTCCATGGCGGCCGGCATCGTGATGGTCATCCGGATCTTCGCGGACTTGGCGTCCGAGGTCTTGTTGTAGGCGGCCTGGATGACCTTCGTGACGGCCTCGTGGCTCTGGAGCTGCGGCTCCGCCGTCGTCTTCGCCGGGGCCTGCGGCGCGGCCTTCTTGGCCCCCTCGCCATCCTGACAGCCCGCGGCACCGGCGATGACGGCCACCGCCGTCAGCGAGACGCCCGCGCGCTTCCATGCGGTCATGCCCATCGAGTCCCCACCCCTTGATCTTCTGTTCGTCGTACGACTGAACGGTAACCCAGGGCTCTGACGAAGTCGTACGAAAAAGACCGGACCCCCCGCCCGACCACAAAGGGGTTGGGGGGGGGGGGGCAACACAACAGGCGCCAGCGGGGCTGTCACACACAGGGG
>NZ_JBHWBS010000079.1:0-11607 GCF_042735655.1 Streptomyces sp. NPDC059567
CGGCACAACCCCCCCCCCCCCCTAAGCCCCCCCCCCCCACCCCCGCGCCCCCGCGGGGCTTTCGCGAGGCGGGCGGCGCCGCCGCCCCCGCCCCGGGGCAGTTGCCCGCGCGGGGCCACGACACGGTCCCGCAGCGCGGTCTCCTCGTCGGCCCAGCGGGCGGCGAAGGCGGCCGGGTCGTCGTCGAAAGCGAGCCGGCGGCGCACGACCTCGACCCGCTGCTCGGGCTCGCGGGAGGCGGCGACCTCGACGGTGAGACCGAAGCGGTCCAGCAACTGCGGCCGCAGCTCGCCCTCTTCGGGGTTCATCGTGCCGACGAGCAGGAAGCGGGCCGCATGCCGTACGGAGACGCCCTCGCGCTCGACGTACGAGGAGCCCATGGCGGCGGCGTCGAGGAGCAGGTCGATCAGGTGGTCGTGGAGGAGGTTGACCTCGTCGACGTAGAGGATCCCGCGGTGCGCGTCCGCGAGGAGCCCGGGCTCGAAGGCCTTCACGCCCTCGGCGAGCGCCCGCTCGATGTCCAGGGCACCGACGAGCCGGTCCTCGGAGGCGCCGACGGGCAGCTCGACCATCCGCGCGGGGCGGGCGGCCCCGGGCGTCTCGGTGTGCGGCCCGTCCGGGCACTGCGGATCGGGCGCGCCCGGGTCGCAGCTGAACCGGCACCCGGCGACCACCGCCACCGACGGCAGCAGATCCGCGAGCGCCCGCACGGCGGTCGACTTGGCGGTCCCCTTCTCACCGCGTACGAGGACACCGCCCACCGCCGGGCTCACCGCGTTCAGCAGCAGCGCGAGCCGCAGGTCGTCCATGCCGACGACGGCGGTGAACGGATACCGGGTGCTCATCGGGTGGTCACTCCTTCAAGGTCGGGTCGCTGACGTTCGCTCATGTGCGGGCCCGCCCTCACGGCGCGCCCGGCGGGATGAACGGCAGCCCGTTCGGCGGGCCGTTCTCGATCAGGCGCAGCAGCGCGTCCGTGTCCGCGTGTTCCTCGATCAGGTCGCCCAGACGGTCCAGCTGCTCCTCGCGGAGCGCGCCGAAGGACGTGTCGGGGGCCGGGACGAACCGCCGTCCGGCCGCGGCCGCGACCTCCCGGAGGAACGCCCGGCGGAAGCCGTCGCTCTCCAGGGAGCCGTGCCAGTGGGTGCCCCAGACGGCGCCGACCCGGCAGCCGTCCAGGAAGGGTTCCCCACCCCGCACGTCCGCGATGCCGTGGTGGATCTCGTACCCCTCCACGGGCTCGCCGAGCGCCTCGCCGACCGGCCGGGCCAGCGTCTTCTCGGGCGCGAACCGGATACGTACGGGCAGCAGTCCGAGCCCGTCGACGGTGCCGGCCTTCGACTCGACCTCGTCCTCGATCCGCTCCCCGAGCGCCTGGAAGCCGCCGCAGATGCCGAGTACCGGCCGGCCCTCCGCTGCGCGCCGGGCGATCGCGTCGGCGAGGCCGCGCTCCCGCAGCCAGGCCAGCGCCTTGACCGTGCCGCGCGTGCCCGGGACGACCACCAGGTCCGCGTCGACGAGTTCCTCGGCCCGGTCCACGAAGCGCACCACCACGCCCGGCTCGGCCGCCAGCGCGTCCACGTCGGTGAAGTTGGACATCAGCGGCACGGCGCAGACGGCGACCCGCAGCACGTCCTCGCCGACCGGCGGCGCGACGACCGACTCGCGGACGGTGCCCCGCAGTGAGACCCGCAGGCCGTCCTCTTCGTCGATGCCGAGCCCGTGCGCGTACGGCAGCACACCGAACGTCCGGCGCCCGGTCAGCCCGAGCAGCATGTCGAGGCCCGGCTCCAGCAGGGTCACGTCACCCCGGAACTTGTTCACGAGATAGCCCGCGATCAGCTCCTGGTCCTCCGGCGCGAGCAGCGCCGTCGTGCCGAAGAACTGGGCGAACACCCCGCCCCTGTCGATGTCGCCGACCACCAGCACCGGCAGCCGCGCCGCCCGTGCGATGCCCATGTTCACGATGTCCGTGCGCCGCAGGTTGATCTCGGCCGGACTGCCCGCCCCCTCGCAGATCACGGCGTCATACGTGCCCCGCAGCTCCTCCAGGCACGCCAGCACGGGCTCGAAGAGCTCTTTCTGGCGTCCACCGTGGTAGCCGCGGGCACTCAGTTCGCCCACCGGCCTGCCCATCAGGACGACCTGGCTGGAGCGGTCGCTGCCCGGCTTCAGCAGCACGGGGTTCATCAGCGCGGTCGGCTCGACACGGGCCGCCTGTGCCTGCATGGCCTGCGCCCGGCCGATCTCCGCGCCCTCGCGCGTCACGAAGGAGTTCAGGGACATGTTCTGGCCCTTGAACGGCGCGACCTTCACACCCTGCCGGACCAGCCAGCGGCAGATGCCCGCCGTGACGACGCTCTTGCCCGCGTCGGACGTGGTCCCCGCGACCAGCAGCCCCCCGCCTCTCATGCCTTCCTCCGCTTCATCGCGCCCGCCGCGATCCGTCCACCCACACACACCGCCAGCGTCAGCGCGGTGACCCGGCGCGAGAGCCGCACCGCCCGTTCGATGTCCCCGACCTCCACGGCCCGGCCCTCCCCGTTCAGCACCGGCCGGTGCTCGACCCGTCCGCCGTACGAGAGCGTCCCGCCGAGCCGGACGCCGAGCGCCCCCGCGAAGGACGCCTCCACCGGACCGGCGTTGGGGCTCGGGTGCTTGGCCGCGTCCTGCCGCCATGCCCTCACCGCCCCCTTCGGGTCGCCACCGGCCACCGTCGCGAGCACGGCGGTCAGCCGGGCGCCCGGCCAGCCGGCGACGTCGTCGAGCCGGGCCGAGGCCCAGCCGAAGCGCCGGTACGCCGGGGACTTGTGGCCGACCATCGCGTCCAGCGTGTTCACGGCCCGGAAGCCGACCAGCCCCGGAACCCCGGCGACCGCGCCCCAGACCAGGGCGCCCACGACGGCGTCGGAGGTGTTCTCGGCGACGGACTCGACCACCGCGCGGGCCATCGCCGGACCGTCCAGGGACTGCGGATCGCGCCCCACCAGATGCGGCAGCCGCTCGCGGGCCACCTCCAGGTCCCCGGCCGCCAGGGCCCCGCCGATGGCGCGGGCCTCCCGGCCCAGGGTCGTGCCGCCGACGACGGCCCAGACGGAGGCGGCGGTCAGCGCGACGGCGGCTCCGGGGCGGTCACGTACGGTACGGGCGGCCAGCGCCGCGATCGCGGTGGCGCCACCGGCGCAGACGGCGGTGTGCAGCGCGCCCCACCCGCGGTGGTCGCGCCGGAGAATCTTCTCGACGGAGCCGGCGGCACGCCCGAACGCGGCGACCGGATGGCCGCGGCGGGGGTCGCCGATGATCAGGTCCGCGGCCAGACCGGCGGCGGCGCCGTAAGCGAATACACCTGTGGCTGCAGTGCGGCCGGGCATGGCGCTGTGTCCTCACTCAGGGTCCGCGCCCTGGCTCGACGTGACCGGCGGCGAGAGTTCCTGGCTCCCGGGGGATCGATTCCCCGGTCACAGTGGCGGGACCGCGCCGGATTCGCACCGGACTTCCTCTGCTGCCGCCGTAATGGCCCCGGAAGTCCACCACGCTGTGCGAACACCCGTCAACTCACGTTTGACCTGCGGCGGGACAGTGTGCGAAGCACCACAGGAACGACGGACGGGCGGTCCCACCCGAAGGTGCGACCGCCCGTCCGTCGAAGCGGGACCGTCGTCAGACGACGATCAGATAGATGCCGTACGCGACGGCCGCCGCGCACAGCGCGAAGCAGGCGTACGCGCCGGTGCGCGCCAGGGCGGCGGAGCCTCCCTGGGAGGCGGCCTGCTCCTGCTTGGAGAGGCCGACGATGCCGAGGGTGAACAGGCCCACGAGGGCGACGGTCGCCACGAGGCTGACTCCGAAGACGGAGCCGAGAGCTGCCCAGTCGATCTTCATGTCGTTCGTTCCTTACACCGCGGCCGCGGGGGCCGTGGGGGCTGCCGGGTCCGTGGGGGCCGGCGAGGGGATGGTGGTCTTGAGGTCCTCGTCCGCGACGGAGGCGACGGAACCGGCCGGCGGCGGGGTGACGGCCGCGATCGCGGTGGTGACGACGCCCGCGGGCTCGGCGTCGAGGTCGTCCGCGGTGACGTTGTTGTGGTCCACGGGCTTGCGGCGCGACAGCGCCCAGATGACGCTCGAGCCGGCGACGAGGAGGACGGCGACGGTCGCGACGCCCCCGCCGCCCTGCTTGGTGAGGAACTCGGCGCCGGCGCCGACCAGACCCGCGGCGGGCAGGGTCAGACCCCAGGCGACGAACATCCGGGTCGCGGTCGACCAGCGGACGACACCGCCCTTGCGGCCGAGACCCGCGCCCATCACGGCGCCGGAGCAGGACTGCGTGGTGGAGAGGGAGAAGCCCAGGTTGGACGAGGCCAGGATGACCGTGGCGGCGCTGGTCTGCGCGGCGAAGCCCTGCTGCGGCTGAAGGTCGGTGAGGCCCTTGCCCATGGTGCGGATGATGCGCCAGCCGCCGAGGTAGGTGCCGAGCGCGATCGCGACACCGGCGGAGACGACGACCCACATCGGGGGGTTGGAGCCGGGGGCGACGACACCCTGGGTGACCAGCGCCAGGGTGATGATGCCCATGGTCTTCTGCGCGTCGTTGGTGCCGTGCGCGAGGGAGACGAGACCGGCGGAGGCGATCTGGCCGGCCCGGTAGCCCTTGGCGGTGGACTTCTCGGCGGTCCTGGAGGCGATCTTGTAGGTGAGCCTGGTGGCCGCCATCGCGGCGAGGCCGGCGACGAGCGGCGCGGCGATCGCGGGGATGAGCACCTTGGTGACGATGGTGCCGCCGTTGACGGCCGACCAGCCGGCCGACATCACGGCCGCGCCGATGAGACCGCCGAAGAGGGCGTGGGAGGAGCTGGACGGCAGACCCATGAGCCAGGTCAGCAGATTCCACAGGATGGCGCCGACGAGCGCCGCGAAGATCACTTCGGTACGAATGCCCTGTTCGTTGATGATCCCGCCGGAGATCGTCTTGGCGACCTCGACGGACAGGAACGCACCGACCAGGTTGAGCACGGCGGACATGGCCACCGCCGTCTTGGGCTTGAGGGCACCGGTCGAGATGGTCGTCGCCATCGCGTTGGCGGTGTCGTGGAAACCGTTCGTGAAATCGAACACGAGAGCTGTCACGACCACAATCGCGAGCAGCAGCGTGATGTGTTCCATTTACCCAGGCAATCGTTTGACGTCAGTGGCTGGACGAACGTAGGCAACCTGAGTGAACGGAAGGTGAACTGGGTCGGGCTGCATGGTGACTCTAACCGTGTTCGGACATTCCGCTTAGCCTCTCCGGACGCGGTTCTGTCCACGATGTGGTCGCCCCGCAACCCCGGGTAAGCCGTGCCGTTGCCGGACACAAGGGACGTGTCCCACTTCCGCCCCTCTCGCCCCATGTCACCAGCCGGACACTCCGGGGGCCGTGTCAGTCGACCGGGGGACCCGTCGAAGAGATCCATGTCACTCCGGAGTGGCCCACCGCCGGTCCGGCTCGGTGACAGCCCGGATCGGGCCCGTGCGGGTCTGTCCGGTGGCAGCCCGACCCCGCCCTGCCGACACTGGGAGCGTGCGCCCGGCTACAGCGACGGCAGCGGCCGTCACCACCCTGCTCGGTGTCGGCGCGGCCGCGATCGCGGCCGGCCGGTACGCCAGTGACGCCGCCCTCAAGGCGGCCGGACGGCCCCTGCCCCGCGACCCACGGCTCACCGTGCACGCCACGGACCCCGGCCACGTCACCCTGACCCGCAGCCTCGCGTCGCTGCGCCCGGGAACGTACGGGATCGAGGGCCCCGGCGTCCACGCCGTCGTCGGACCCGTGCTGGACCGGGTCCCGCACAGCGCTGACACCGTCGTCCGCCGTCTGGAACGGGTCGAGCTCGGCACCCTGGAACCCGGCGTCCGGGTCCACTTCACCCCGGAGCTGCACAGCGGCGACCCGGGCAGCGCGCTCGGCCTCGACCACGAGGACGCCGAGATCCCCGGCGAACTCGGCGCCCTGCCCGCCTGGCTCGTCCCCGGCGCCCGCTCCACCTGGGTGATCGCCCTGCACGGCATCGGCACGACCCGCCGGCACCCCCTCAACCTCGTCCCGTTCCTCTCCCGACGGCAGATCCCCGTCCTGTGTCTCGCCTACCGAGGGGACGAGGGCGCGCCCCGGTCCCCGGACGGCCTCGGCCATCTCGGCGACTCCGAGTGGCGCGACGTCGACGCGGCCATCCGGTACGCCGTCCGCAAGGGCGCCCAGCACGTCGTCCTGCTCGGCTGGGGGCCCGGCGCCACCATGGCCCTGCATGCCGCCGCCGACTCCGGCGTACGGGACGTGATCCGCGGCCTCGTCCTGGACTCCCCGGTCCTCGACCAGGAAGCCACCCTGCGCAACCTCGCCTCCGCCCGCCGCGTCCCTGGCCCGCTGCTCCCGCTCGCCGTCCGCGCCGCCCAGGACAGGACCGGCCTGCGCGCCGACCGTCTCCAGGAGGTCGCCGACCCGGCGGGCCTTCGGGTGCCGACGCTGGTCTTCCACGGCCCCGACGACACCATCGCCCCCTGGGAGCCGTCCCTCGAACTGGCCGCCCGCCGCCCGGAACTGGTCACCTTGAACACGGTCCGCGGCGCCCCGCACGCCTCGATGTGGAACGCCGACCCGGTCCGCTACGAAGAGGCCCTGCGCCGCTTCCTCACCCCCCTGCTCTGACCCCTCCTCCGGTGGCGTTCCACCGGCGCTGCCGATTCCGATTGGGCTTTCAGGCCGTCAGCGGGAAGACTGCCTCCGTGACGTCTCGAAAGCCTGATGAGCAATTGGCGCGCAACTCCAGACTCCGACTCGTCCGTCCGCGGGCACTTGCCACCGCCCGACGGGCCGTGACGACGCGGCGCACCCGGCCGGCGCCGCGGCCGCCCGAGGGCACTCCGCCCCGCGCGGAACTGGCCCGCCAGGCACGGACCGTCCTCGCCGACGCGGTACGGATCGCCCGCTGGGCCGCCGTCGACCGCGGGGCCGGGGGCGCCGCTCCGACCGACCCCGAGGCCTTCCCCGTCCAGGAACGCGCCGCCGCCGCACTGGACCTGACGCCCGACCAGATCCGGGCCGGCTGGGACCGGGCCCGGCTCGCCGGACTCGTCGAACTCCACGGCGGCACCGCCCGCCCCGGCTGGCGGCTGCATGCCTGGGACCGCGACGACTCCGCGGTGCTGCGCGGCTGGGTCGCCCTGTTCGACGCCTGGTCGCTGGTGCACCCCGCCCCGGCGGACGTGGCACCCAGCGCCGTGGCCGAGGTCGTCGAGGCCGTCCCGCAGGTGCTCTCCCTCCTCCAGCTCTCCGCCGGACCGGTCCTGGTCCCCGCCCTTCTCGACCTGCTCCAGCAGCGGGTCGAGGAGCTGCGCGAGGAGCGCTGCGAGGTCCCCGTCGAGGGCACCGACACCGACGCCGTGTGCGCGGCCGGACCCGACGGACTCTCCGCCCTGCTCGACTGGGCCCTGGAGGGCCTCGCCGCCGTGGGCGCCCTGACCCTCGGTGAAGGCCCCGAGACCGCCGAAGGCGGTCTCGCCACCCTGACCCCGCTCGGGAACTGGGCGGTCTGGGTCAAGCTGGAGCAGATCTGCGTCGCCGCCCAGAGCCCGGCGGGCAACATCGAACAGTCGGCCGAGGACATGCTCCGCGGCTGCGCCCGGCTCACCCCCGGCCCCGCCCGCGACGAGTACCGCGCCTGGCTCGCGGCCCGCACCCTCTCCAGCGCGGTCACGGAGCTCCTCGCCGTCGCACGCGGCGAGGACGCCCTGCTGCGAGGTCTCGCCTTCGAGGCGCTCCGGGTCGTCGGAGCCCCCGCCGAGGCCGAGGTCCGGGCCGCCGCGGAGGAGGCGTCGCTCCGCCCCTACGCCCTGCTCTGGCTCGCCGAGTACGACGGCGCCGACCCCGACGACGCCCCGGACGTGCTCACCCGCGAGGAGGCCACGTGGCTCTGGGTGGACACCGCCGCGGCCGTCGCCGACCACGGTGAGAGCGTCCTGCTCGTCCGCCACCTCGACTCCGCCGTGCAGGGCACCGTCCCCGCCCTCCTCGACGAGGTCAGGGCCGTCGGCCATCCCCGTACGGTCCAGGTGCTGGTCGCCCTCGCCGCCGCCCACCCCGATCCGGCCCTCGCCAAGGCCGTCCGCCGGGCGGCCTTCCAGGTCCACACCGGTGGGTCGTGAGCGAGCCGTGAGGGTCCGCTACTCCGCGCCTCCCGGGAGGTACGTACCGAAGCTCCAGATGTTGCCCTCGGCGTCGCGGGCGATGTAGTCCCGCGAGCCGTACTCCTGGTCCTTGAGCGGCATGACGATCTCGATGCCGTGCTCCACCGCCCGCGCGTGGTGTGCGTCCACGTCGTCCACGTGGACGTACACCCCGGCGGGCCCGGCGGCCTCGACCAGCTTGTCGAACTCGCTGCCCGTCCCCTTGCTCCCGAGCATCACCATGCCGTTCCCGTACGTCAGCTCGGCATGCACGACCTTGCCGTCCTCCTCGTACACCGCGTGGCGGGTGAAGCCGAACCCCTCCGTGAGCTGCTTGATCGCGGCATGCGCGTCGTCATAGGTCAGGGTCGGACAGATGTGGGGTCCCTCAGCCATCTCGATCACTCCTTCTCGCCTGATGCGCCCTGAAAACCCGGAATGTGACCTGGGTCTCAGTCTGGCATTCGCCACCGACAACGCCGCGCGTCACCGGAAGGTGTTGCACCGCGCCATGTCACCCGTCGTGTAGCCGGTGTGGAACCACTGCTGACGCTGAGCGGCCGAGCCGTGCGTCCAGTTCTCCGGGGTCACCCGGCCCTGGAACTTCTCCTGGATCCGGTCGTCGCCCACCGCGGCCGCCGCGTCCATGCCGTCGCGGATGTCGGCCTCCGTCAGCTCCGTCAGCAGCGGCCGGCCCGTCTTCTCGTCCGGAGTGGTCGTCGCGTGGTGCGCCCAGACCCCGGCGTAGCAGTCCGCCTGCAGCTCCACCCGCACCGCGTTGGAGTTCGCGCCCGCGCGCCCGTCCTGGGCGCGGGCCAGCGTGCCCATCATGTTCTGCACATGGTGGCCGTACTCGTGCGCCACGACGTACGCCTGCGCGAACGGGCCGCCGCTCGATCCGAACTTCGTCCGCAGGTCGTCGAAGAACCCCAGGTCCAGATAGACCTGCCGGTCCCCGGGGCAGTAGAACGGCCCGACCGCCGAGGTGGCCGAGCCGCAGGCGGTGCCGACCTGGTTCGTGAACATCACCGTGCGCGCATCCCCGTACCGTCCGCCCCGCCGGGCGTACTCCGCTCGCCAGAAGTCCTGGACGCTGTTGACGACCGCCACGATCCGGCAGTCCTCGCGGGTGTTCGCGTCCGCGCCGGTCCGGCAGGCGCGCTCGACCCGGGCCACGGAGGAGGAGGTCGCCACCGGCTCCGGGTCGCCGGCGGAGAGCCCGAGCTGCTCGGGGCCCACCCCGAAGAGCAGCCCCAGGATCAGCGCGATGAAGCCGACGATTCCGCCGCCGACGGTGGCCCTCCCGCCCGGGATGCGGCTGCCGCGGACGTCCTTCACCTCGGAGGTGTCCAGGTTGGCGTCGTCGTCGAACTGCATGGGCCACCACCTCTGCCGTGTCTGCCGCGGCAGCGGCCGCCGCCCTGCGGCCGAGTATCGGCGAATCCGACAGGGCCCGCCCCTTTTGTCCGGCATGGGCGGTACGGAGTGAGATGCGCCTCGACGCGGGCCGTGGCCGAAAAGCAGTTGCAGGGGCCCGTTAGACTGGCCGCATGGCCATTCTCCTCGTGCACTAGCGGCGTCGAACCGCCCGAGAGCCCTTCCGCCGTCCACCCCCGCCCTGGAGTCTGTCCGTGATCACCGCTTCCGGCATCGAGCTGCGCGCCGGCGCCCGCATCCTCATCGAGTCCGCTTCGTTCCGCATCGCCAAGGGCGACCGCATCGGTCTGGTCGGCCGCAACGGAGCGGGCAAGACCACCCTCACCAAGTGCCTCGCGGGTGAGGGCATGCCCGCCGCCGGGCAGATCGCCCGCTCCGGCGAGGTCGGCTACCTCCCGCAGGACCCGCGCACCGGCGACCTCGACACGCTGGCCCGCGACCGCATCCTCTCCGCCCGCGGCCTGGACGTCCTCATCCGCAAGATGCGGATGAACGAGGAGCGCATCGCCACCGGCTCCGGCGCCACGCGCGACAAGGCGATGAAGCAGTACGAGCGCCAGGAGACCGAGTTCCTCACCAAGGGCGGCTACGCCGCCGAGGCCGAGGCGTCCACGATCGCCGCCGCCCTCGGGCTCCCCGACCGGGTCCTCGGCCAGCCGCTGCACACCCTCTCCGGTGGTCAGCGCCGTCGCGTCGAGCTGGCCCGGATCCTCTTCTCCGACGCCGACACCCTGCTCCTCGACGAGCCCACCAACCACCTCGACGCCGACTCCATCGTCTGGCTGCGCGACTACCTCAAGACCTACCGAGGCGGCTTCATCGTCATCTCCCACGACGTCGACCTGGTCGAGACCGTCGTGAACAAGGTCTTCTACCTGGACGCCAACCGCTCCACGATCGACGTCTACAACATGGGCTGGAAGCTCTACCAGCAGCAGCGCGAGGCCGACGAGAAGCGCCGCAAGCGCGAGCGCCAGAACGCCGAGAAGAAGGCCGCCGCCCTCAACTCGCAGGCCGACAAGATGCGCGCCAAGGCCACCAAGACCGTCGCCGCCCAGAACATGGCCAAGCGCGCCGAGCGCCTGCTCTCCGGCCTTGAGGCGGTCCGGGTCAACGACAAGGTCGCCAAGCTCCGCTTCCCGGAGCCCGCGCCCTGCGGCAAGACCCCGCTGACGGCGGAGGGCCTCTCCAAGTCGTACGGCTCGCTCGAAATCTTCACCGATGTGAACCTCGCCATCGACAAGGGCTCGCGCGTCGTCATCCTCGGTCTCAACGGCGCGGGCAAGACCACGTTGCTGCGCCTGCTCGCCGGGGCCGAGAACCCCGACACCGGCGAGGTGACCCCGGGCCACGGCCTCAAGCTCGGCTACTACGCCCAGGAGCACGAGACCCTCGACCCGGAGCGCACGGTCCTGGAGAACATGCGCTCCTCCGCGCCCGACCTCGACCTGGTCGAGGTGCGCAAGACGCTCGGCTCCTTCCTCTTCTCCGGCGACGACGTCGACAAGCCGGCCGGGGTCCTCTCCGGCGGTGAGAAGACCCGGCTGGCGCTGGCCACCCTGGTCGTCTCCTCGGCGAACGTGCTGCTCCTGGACGAGCCGACCAACAACCTCGACCCCGCCAGCCGCGAGGAGATCCTCGGCGCGCTGCGCACCTACAAGGGCGCGGTCGTCCTCGTCACCCACGACGAGGGCGCGGTCGACGCGCTCGAGCCGGAGCGGATCATCCTGCTCCCGGACGGCGTCGAGGACCTGTGGGGTCCGGACTACAAGGACCTGGTGGCACTCGCCTGATCATCTCGGTATGGATCATTCGGCTCATGGGTGATCCTTCATCTGAGTGAGTGCGTCTCATACCCCCTGGCGCGGGGGGGGGGGGGGGGCACGCAGAGATGCAGCCCGGGGCCCGCGAGCGGGCGGGGGGGCGGCGCCGCGGGCGAGGGCGCGCGCCCGCCGCGCCGCGCGCGGCCGG